>NZ_JBHXJG010000177.1:0-15366 GCF_042723425.1 Streptomyces sp. NPDC058375
GTCCGGCATCCGGACTGCGCCCTTGACCGATTTCAGGCGTTGCTCGCCGCCACCCAGCTCTCCAGGGCCCGCTTGGCCGCCCCGGAGTCGATGGACTCGGCCGCCACCGCGATCTTCGCCGCGAGCTGCTCGGTGAGCGTGCCGGCCCCCGGGTCCAGGGCGACCAGGGCCGCCGCCGAGTTGAGCAGCACCGCTTCCCGTACCGCGCCCCCCTCGCCGTCCAGCAGGCGACGGGCCACATCGGCGTTGTACGAGGCGTCGGCGCCGCGCAGCGCCTCGACCGGGACGATGGGCAGCCCGACGTCCCGCGGGTCGAAGGGCTCCTCGCGGACCGCTCCGTCGCGCACCACCCAGACCCGGGAGGTGGCGGTGGTGGTCAGCTCGTCGAGCCCGTCGTCGCCGCGGAAGACCAGGGCGGAGTTGCCCCGGTCGGCGAGCACGCCCGCGACGATGGGCGCCATCCGCGCGTCCGCGACGCCGACGGCCTGGGCGCGGACCTGGGCCGGGTTGGTGAGGGGGCCCAGGATGTTGAACGTGGTCTGCGCGCCGAGCTCCTTGCGGGCCTTGGCGGCGTACCGCAGGGCGGGGTGGAACTTCACGGCGAAGCAGAAGGTGATGCCGGCCTGCTCGGCGACCTCGACGACCCGCTGCGGGGTCAGCTCCAGGTTGACGCCGAGCTTCTCCAGTACGTCGGAGGAGCCGCTCGCGGAGGAGGCGGCCCGGTTGCCGTGCTTGACGACCTTGGCGCCGGTGCCGGCGATGACGATCGCGGACATGGTCGAGATGTTGACCGTCTTGGCGAGGTCGCCGCCGGTGCCGACGATGTCGACGGTGCGGCCCGGCACGTGGATGGTGTTGGCGTGGGCGTACATCGCGCGGACCAGGCCGGTGACCTCGTCGACGGTCTCGCCCTTGGCCCGCAGCGCGACGGCGAACCCGGCGATCTGCGCGTCGGTGGCCTCGCCGCTCATGATGCGGTCCATGGCCCAGGCGGTCTCCTCGGAGGAGAGGTTCTCGCCGCGCAGGAGGGGGTTCAGGAGGCCGGGCCAGGAACGGTCCGCCACGCTGTCGCCGCCGCTCGGGGTCACAACGTTCATGGTCCGCTCCAGGGTCCACAGCCGGTCAGAAGGATCGGCTCCACCCTATCCAGCCCCGGGGACCGCGAAGAGCCCCGTCCATCGAATGGACGGGGCTCTCACGGTGGCGATCAGGTCAGGTGATCAGTGGTGGCCGTGGCCCTCGCTGATCTCCTTGTACTCCTCGGGGGTCGCCTTGGGGATCTGGTTCCCGTCGGCGAAGTACCCCTTGCTGAGCTTGGCGCGCAGCTTCTGCACCGGGGAGATCTTGCGCTTGACGCCGTTCTCGTCCACCGCGGGGCCGAGTTCGAGCGGCTTGTACTGCTCGTGCGCCGTGAGCGTGTGCAGCTGCTCGGGGCTGAGCGGCTCGTGGATCTCGACGAACTCACCGTGCGGCAGGCGCTTGATGATGCCGGTCTCGCGGCCGTGCAGCACCTTCTCCCGGTCGCGGCGCTGGAGGCCGAGGCAGATCCGCTTGGTGACGATGAACGCGATGACCGGTCCGACGAAGAAGAAGATCCGGACGAACCAGGTGATCGAGTTGATCGACAGGTGGAAGTGCGTGGCCCACAGGTCGTTTCCACCGCCGACGAGGCCGATGAAGTACGCCGTGATCCAGGCGACGCCGAGGCCCGTACGGGTCGGGACGTTGCGCGGGCGGTCCAGGATGTGGTGCTCGCGCTTGTCGCCGGTGATCCAGGACTCGACGAACGGGTACACCGCGATCACGGTGAGCACCACGCCGAAGGCGACCAGCGGGATGAACACGCCCAGGGCGAGCGTGTGGCCCCACAGGTTGATCTCCCAGCCCGGCATCACGCGGACCAGCCCCTCGGCGAAGCCCATGTACCAGTCGGGCTGGGCGCCGGTGGACACCTGGTCGACGCGGTACGGACCGAGCGCCCAGATCGGGTTGATCGTGGCGATGGCCGAGATGACCGCGATGACGCCGAAGACGAGGAAGAAGAACCCTCCGGCCTTCGCCATGTACACGGGCAGCAGCGGCATGCCGACGACGTTCTTGTTCGTCCGACCGGGGCCCGCGAACTGCGTGTGCTTGTGGTAGAAGACCAGGATCAGGTGGGCCACCAGCAGGCCGAGCATGATGCCCGGCAGCAGCAGGATGTGGATCGAGTAGAACCGGGCCACGAAGTCATGGCCGGGGAACTCGCCGCCGAACAGGAACATCGAGATGTACGTACCGACGATCGGCACGGACAGGATCGCGCCCTGGGTGAAGCGGACACCCGTACCGGAGAGCAGGTCGTCCGGGAGGGAGTAGCCGGTGAACCCGGTGAACATGCCGAGCACGAACAGCAGGAAGCCGAAGAGCCAGTTGATCTCGCGCGGCTTGCGGAAGGCGCCCGTGAAGAAGACGCGCATCATGTGCACGAACATGGCGGCCAGGAAGATCAGCGCGGCCCAGTGGTGGATCTGCCGGACGAGCAGACCACCGCGGACCTCGAAGCTGATCTTCAGGGTCGAGGCGTAGGCCTCGGACATCCGGATGCCCTGCATGGGCTCGTACGGACCGTGGTAGACGATCTCGCCCATGCTCGGCTGGAAGAACAGCGTCAGATACACACCCGTGAGGATGATGATGATGAAGCTGTAGAGCGCGACCTCACCGAGCATGAAGGACCAGTGGTCCGGGAAGATCTTGCGCATGTTGGCCTTGGCGAGGCCGTAGATGCCCAGCCGGCCGTCCGCCCAGTCGGCCACCCGCTCGCCGGCCGGAGCCTTGCGCCCGCTCGCCGGTTCGGCGGCGGAGGGGTTTTTCGTCGTCGTACTCATCCGCGCTCCCAGAAGGCAGCACCGACGGGCTCGTCGAAGTCGCCGAGCGCCTCGAGGTTGCCCTCGCTGTTGACACCGATCCGCAGCTGCGGAAGGGGGTGGCCGGCCGGACCGAAGATGACGCGAGCGCCGTCGGAGAGGTCGAAGGTGGACTGGTGGCACGGGCAGAGCACGTGATGCGTCTGCTGCTCGTACAGGCTGATCGGGCAGCCGACGTGGGTGCAGATCTTGGAGAACGCGACGATGCCCTCGTGGGCCCAGGCCAGCTGGCGCTTGTCCTTGATGTCGTCCGGCTCGATGCGGACGATCATCAGGGCCGCCTTGCCCATCTGCGTCTGGAAGTCGTGCGACTCCGGGTCGAGCCCCTCGGGCATGGCGAAGGCCAGCGACCCGACGGTGATGTGCTCGGGGCGCAGCGGCTTCATCGTGTTCATGTTGATGAGCTGCTTGCCCTCGGCCCACAGGGTGGTACGGAGCTTCTTCTCCGGCAGCGGACCGAGGTCGCGCAGCAGGACCACACCGGAGAGCGGCACCAGGGCCAGCGCGCCGAACATGGTGTTGCGGATCAGCTTGCGCCGGCCGAGCGCGGACTCCTCGGCGCCGGCCTTGAAGTCGGCCAGGACCTGAGCCTTGACCTCGGGCTCGGCCTCGATCGGGTGCCGGTCGGCGGCGACCTCGACGTCGGACATCAGGGTGCGCGCCCAGTGGACGGCTCCCGCTCCGATGAAGAAGAGCGCCGCGCCCAGGGTGAGACCCAGGGAGAAGTTGAGCGCGCTCACATGGCCGAAGGGCCAGATGTAGACGATCTTGTCCACCGGGAAGATGACGTAGGAGGCGATGAAGCCCACCGTCGCCAGCATCGAGAGGGTGAACATGAACGCGACGGCCCGCTCGGAGCGGTTCGCGGCGCGTTCGTCGAGGTCCTGGATGCGCGGCTTGTGGGCCGGCAGCCCCGGGTCGGCGAACGGGTCGTCCGTACCCTCGACCGCGCCGTGCGCGGTCTCCTGCACCACAGGCAGGCTGTCTTCTGGAATCTGTTGGCTACTCATGACTTCTTGGCCTTAGCGGTGTGGGCCGCGACCCAAACGGCGACTGCGACGAGCGCGCCGAGTCCGAAGATCCAGGCGAACAGACCTTCGCTGACCGGACCGAGACCGCCGAGGGCCAGGCCGCCGGGGCTCTCCGTCTCGTCACCGTTCACGGACTCGATGTACGCGATGATGTCCTTCTTCTCCTGCTCCGGCATCGTCGTGTCGGGGAAGGAGGGCATGCTCTGCGGGCCGGTCTGCATGGCCTCGTAGATGTGCTTCGGGCTCACACCTTCGAGGTCGGGCGCGTACTTGCCCTCCGTCAGGGCTCCGCCCTTACCGGTGAAGTTGTGGCACTGGGCGCAGTTGGTGCGGAACAGTTCGCCACCGTTGGCGACGTCCGCGCCCGCCGGGTCGACCTGCTTGTCGGTCGGCGTGACGGGACCGGCGCCGAGCGACGCGACGTACGCCGCGAGCTGGTCGATCTCCGCCTGGGTGTAGATGACCTTCTTCTTCGGTACCTGGGCGCCCGGCTGCTGCGCGGGCATACGGCCCGTACCGACCTGGAAGTCGACGGCGGCGGAGCCCACGCCCACGAGGGACGGCCCGTCGGTGGTGCCCTGACCGCCGGTTCCGTGGCAGCTGGCGCAGCCTACGGAGTAGAGCTTCTTGCCCTCTTCGATGGCGAGGGACTGGGCGGTTTCATCGGCCTGCGCCTTGCCCGCAGGCGCAAACGCGGCGTACAGCCCCCCGGTGGCCGCCAGCGCGAGGAGTAGTACGACGACCGCCGCCAGCGGATGGCGTCGTCGTGCGGAGAGCTTTTTCACGGATTACCCCGGTGTCAGGATCTTCTGCGTCGATGGTGGGCGGGTGCGAGCCCGGGTTACTTGATCATGTAGATCGTTGCGAACAGGCCGATCCATACGACATCGACGAAGTGCCAGTAGTAGGACACGACGATGGCGGCGGTTGCCTGATCGTGGGTGAACCTCTTGGCCGCGTACGTTCTGCCGAGGACCAGCAGGAAGGCGATGAGTCCGCCTGTCACGTGCAGGCCGTGGAAGCCGGTGGTCAGGTAGAACACCGAGCCGTACGGGTCGGACGAGAGGGAGAGCCCCGCCTCCTTGACCAGCTCCACGTACTCCAGGACCTGGCCGCCGACGAAGATCGAACCCATCACGAACGTCACGATGAACCAGGTGCGGAGCTTCTTCACATCGCCCCGCTCGGCGGCGAAGACGCCGAGCTGGCAGGTGAGTGAGGAGAGCACCAGGATCGTGGTGTTCGTCGCCGAGAACGGGAAGTTCAGATGGCCGGACATCTCCTTCCAGTAATCGGGTCCCATCACCGATCGCAGGGTGAAGTACATCGCGAAGAGGGCCGCGAAGAACATCAGCTCGGAACTCAACCAGATGATGGTTCCGACGCTGGTGAGGTTCGGCCGATTGACCGACGGGTGCGCGTGCCCGGTTTCTACTGTCGTTGCTGTCGCCACGACCGACATTATGTCGGTCGCTTATCCCGCCCTCACCCCGGGGGGTGCCGTTCGGTGTGTCCGTACCGTCTGCAGGGGGCGCACCCTGCGCCGAACGGCCCATCGAATCGTCGTCATTACCGGTGCTGACGGCCGGTCGGGCGGAGTACGATCCGCGCATCGGTTCATGCCCCGAGAGCCCCGACGACGTCGATGTCACGGAGGAACAATGCAGGCGACCGCCACGGTCCTGGTCTACAGCGACGACGCCAACATCCGCGAGCAGGTGAGGCTGGCAGCCGGTCGCAGGCCTGCCGCGGACGTCCCACCGGTGGAGTTCCTGGAGTGCGCGACGCTTCCGGCCGTCCTGGCGGCGCTGGACAACGGCGGCGTCGACGTCTGCGTGCTGGACGGGGAGACGGCTCCCGTCGGCGGCATGGGCGTCTGCCGCCAGATCAAGGACGAGGTCTTCCGCTGCCCGCCGGTGCTGCTGCTGATCGGCCGCCCGCAGGACGCGTGGCTGGCCACCTGGAGCCGCGCGGAGTCCGCTGTGACGCTCCCGGTGGACCCGGTGGAGTTCCCCGACGCGCTGGCGGCGCTGCTGCGCCGCCGGCTCGCCGTGGAGGCCTGAGGGGCCCCTGTGCCCCGCTGCGGGTCGTTCCGCGCAGCGGGGCACTGCCCGGCCCGGGTCAGACGTGGGGACGCAGTCGGGCGGCCTGGAGCGTCTGCGGGCTGTCCGGCGCCCCTTCGTTCAGGGCGCTGCCCTGCTGCCACTTCTCCCAGGAGAGGTTCCAGTCGCCGAACCCGTTGCCGAACGGGTCCATGTCCTCGCCCTCGCTGCCGACGACCTTGACGATGTCGCCCTCGCGCACGGTGTCGAAGAACCATTCGGCGTTGCTCGTGCTCATGCCGGTGCAGCCGTGGCTGACGTTGGCGTTGCCCTGAGAGCCGGTGGACCAGGGGGCGGCGTGGACATACTCGCCGCTCCAGGTCACCCGGGTGGCCCAGTAGACCGGCAGGTCGTACGACTCCGAGGAGCCGGCCGCGATGCCGATGGACTCGCCGCGCATGCGGACGAACTGCTCCTTGGCGAGCACCACCTTGACCCCGTTGCGGGTGGAGAAGCCGGGCTTGCCGGTGGTGACCGGCATGGTGTTGATCACCTCTCCGTTGCGGAGCACCGTCATGGAGTGGTCCGAGGCGTCGGTGACGGCCTCGATCCGGTCGCCGGTGGCGAGCTTGAGGGGCTTGGCCTCGGCTCCGTAGAGCGCGTTCGTCACCTTGATGCCCGCCAGGTTGGAGCGCACCTCGATGGTCGCGTTCGCGGGCCAGTACTCCTTGGGGCGGTAGTGCAGCTTCTTGTCGTCGACCCAGTACCAGGAGCCGGTGACCGCCGGGGTGGAACGGACCTTCAGGGCGCGCTCGACGGTGGCCCTGGCCGCCTTGTCGGTGATCGGAGCGCTGAGTTCCGCCGTGATGGGCTGTCCGACGCCGTAGGTGCCCGCCTCCGGGCCGAAGGCGACCTTCAGCAGCTTCTTGGGCGAGGAGGTGTCGAAGGAGAGCGTACGGAGGCCTGGGGCGCCGTCGCTGTTCTCGGTGGCGACCCTGACGGTGTATCCGGTGCCCGCCGCGAGCGGGGCGGTGGAGCGCCAGCGCCTCCCGTCGGCGGAGAGCTCTCCCGCGAGGTGGCGGCCGCCGGTGTCCACGGCGGTGACGTCGGTGATGCGCCCGTCGTCACCCTTGACGGTGACTTCCAGGGGCTTGTCGGGGTCGGCCTTCTCCTTCTTGGAGGGGCCGTTGAAGGAGACCTGGTCGCCCGCGTCGTACGGCTTCGTCGAGAGCGGGTGTCCGTCGGGCGAGCCACAGGCGGTCGCACCCGCTGCGAGGGTCACGACCAGGAGGGTGCAGCTCACTACGGTGCGGATGCGCGGCGTGTGGTTCATGCGGTCCACGCTAGGAAGGTTCATCCGTTCCAGCGCGTTCAATGACTGCAAACGAGCGAAAGGCCCGCGTCGCTTGCGGCGATGCGGGCCTTCCGTGGTGTAGCGCGTGTCACCGCCTGCGCGGTGGCACGGGATGCGGTGTCACTGGGTGCGGTTCTCGCCCCGGTAGTACTCGAAGACCCAGCCGAAGAGGCCGATCAGGAGCAGGGGGGCGGAGAAGTAGAGCAGCCACCAGCCGAAGACGACGCCCATGAAGGCGAAGGCTCCGCCGACCGCCAGGGAGAGCGGCTGCCAGCTGTGCGGGGAGAAGAACCCCAGCTCGCCCGCCTCGTCGGCGACGTCCGCTTCCTTGTTGTCCTGGGCCATCGCGTCGACCCGGTTGGCCGTGAAGGCCAGGTAGAAGCCGATCATGATGGACAGCCCGAAGGCCAGGAAGAGGGCCGTGGTGCCGACCGGCTCCTTGGACCACACGCCGTACACGACGGCCATGGCGAGGATGAAGACGCTCAGCCAGATGAACATCTGTCCCTGGATCTTCACTTGCCTGCCTCCTTGCCGCCGGCGAGGGCCTTGTCCGACTCGGAGTCATGGCCGAGCTGCTCCAGCGCGGTGATCTCCGGGTGGTGCAGGTCGAACGCCGGGGATTCGGAACGGATCCGCGGCAGGGTGAGGAAGTTGTGCCGCGGCGGCGGGCAGGAGGTCGCCCACTCCAGCGAACGGCCGTAACCCCACGGGTCGTCGACCTCGATCTTCTTGCCGTACTTCGCGGTCTTCCAGACGTTGTAGAAGAACGGGAGCATCGACAGGCCGAGCAGGAACGAGGAGATCGTCGAGATCGTGTTCAGCGCGGTGAAGCCGTCGGCGTCGAGATAGTCCGCGTAACGACGCGGCATGCCCTCGGCACCGAGCCAGTGCTGCACCAGGAACGTGCCGTGGAAGCCCACGAACAGCGTCCAGAACGTGATCTTGCCGAGCCGCTCGTCCAGCATCTTGCCGGTGAACTTCGGCCACCAGAAGTGGAATCCGGAGAACATCGCGAAGACCACGGTGCCGAAGATGACGTAGTGGAAGTGCGCGACGACGAAGTACGAGTCCGAGACGTGGAAGTCCATCGGGGGCGAGGCGAGGATGACGCCGGTCAGACCACCGAAGGTGAAGGTGATCAGGAAGCCGACGGCCCAGAGCATCGGTGTCTCGAAGGACAACGACCCCTTCCACATCGTGCCGATCCAGTTGAAGAACTTCACGCCTGTTGGCACGGCGATGAGGAACGTCATGAAGGAGAAGAACGGCAACAGCACACCGCCCGTGACGTACATGTGGTGCGCCCACACCGTCACGGAAAGGCCGGCGATGGCGATCGTCGCGGAGATCAGACCGATGTAGCCGAACATCGGCTTGCGGCTGAAGACCGGGATGACCTCGGAAATGATTCCGAAGAATGGTAGCGCGATGATGTACACCTCTGGATGGCCGAAGAACCAGAAGAGGTGTTGCCAGAGCAATGCGCCGCCATTGGCCGCGTCGAAGATATGCGCGCCGAATTTACGGTCGGCCTCCAGCGCGAAGAGCGCGGCGGCCAGAACCGGGAAGGCCAGCAGGACCAGCACACCGGTCAGCAGGACGTTCCAGGTGAAGATCGGCATGCGGAACATCGTCATGCCGGGGGCGCGCATGCAGATGATCGTGGTGATGAAGTTGACCGAGCCGAGGATCGTGCCGAAGCCGGAGAAGGCCAGACCCATGATCCACATGTCGGCGCCGACGCCCGGCGAGCGGACCGCGTCCGAGAGCGGGGAGTAGGCGAACCACCCGAAGTCGGCCGCACCCTGCGGGGTGAGGAAGCCGGCCACCGCGATGAGCGAGCCGAAGAGGTACAGCCAGTACGCGAACATGTTCAGCCGCGGGAACGCCACGTCGGGCGCGCCGATCTGCAGCGGCATGATCCAGTTCGCGAATCCGGCGAACAGCGGCGTCGCGAACATCAGCAGCATGATCGTGCCGTGCATCGTGAACGCCTGGTTGAACTGCTCGTTCGACATGATCTGCGTACCCGGACGGGCCAGCTCGGCGCGCATGAAGAGCGCCATGAGTCCGCCGATGCAGAAGAACACGAACGACGTGACCAGGTAGAGCGTACCGATCGTCTTGTGGTCGGTGGTGGTCAGCCACTTCACGACGATGTTTCCCGGCTGCTTGCGCCGCACGGGCAGCTCGTCCTCGTACGAGTCGTCTGCCGGAGCGGCACCCTGAGGTTCGTTGAGGATGCTCACAGTTGGTTCTTCTCCGCATTCCTGGCCGGGTCGGTCTGCGCGATGCCTGCCGGCACGTAGCCCGTCTGACCCTTCTCAGCCAGCTCCTTGAGGTGCTGCTGGTACCGCTCCGGGGAGACGACCTTGACGTTGAAGAGCATCCGGGAGTGGTCGACGCCGCAGAGCTCGGCGCACTTGCCCATGAAGGTGCCCTCCCGGTTGGGAGTCACCTCGAAGACGTTGGTGTGGCCCGGGATGACGTCCTGCTTCATGAGGAACGGCACCACCCAGAAGGAGTGGATGACGTCACGCGAAGTGAGGACGAAGCGGACCTTCTCCCCCTTCGGCAGCCACAGGGTCGGACCCGGGTTGCCGTTCTGCGGGTTGCGCGTACCGGGGATGCCCACGTCGTAGACGCCGCCGGCGCCCTCGGGGAAGTCCTTCTGGTACTTGTCGGGGATGGCCGAGAGTTCCTTGGGAGCCTCGGGGCCCGCCGCGGGCTGGCCGTCCACCTTCTCGATGTAGTTGAAGCCCCAGCTCCACTGGAAGCCGACCACGTTGACGGTGTGGGCGGGCTTGTCGGAGAGCTCGAGGAGCTTCGACTCATCTCGCGCGGTGAAGTAGAACAGCACCGAGACGATGATGAGGGGAACCACTGTGTACAACGCCTCGATGGGCATGTTGTACCTGGTCTGCGGAGGTACCTCCACCTTGGTCCGGCTACGCCGGTGGAAGAAGACGCTCCAGAGGATCAGCCCCCAGACAAGGACACCCGTGATGAGCGCTGCCGCCCACGAGCCTTGCCAGAGGGAGAGGATCCGAGGGGCCTCTTCCGTTACCGGGGTGGGCATACCGAGGCGGGGAAAATCCTCCCAGTTGTATGAACAACCGGAGGCCGTCGCCAGGACCAGGCCCGCAGTCAGCACCTGCGGCAGCTTCCGCCGCATCGGGCGCCGCGACGAGCGGTCGGAGCCGTTGGGACTCACGTAGCGCCTTCCCGAGAGTCTCGCCCGCACGGTCGGCGCGCCCGTATGTCTCTGGTCGGTCGCCGGCCCTGACGCGGGCAGGGGTTTGGATGTTTATGCGGACCAAACCCTACTGGACGCTATTTGGGGTCGCGCGGGGAGGGTGCCCAACGCGCCGCCCGACACCCCCCTGGGGTGGAATCCGGGCCTCCGGCCCTCATCTGACGCCCACTCGCCCGTCCGCCGGGACCGGCCCCCGCCGAGGTGGGGCCGGGTGCGGGCTAGCGTGGCGGGGTGCCCTACTTCGATGCCGCCTCCGCCGCCCCTCTGCACCCCGTCGCACGCCAGGCGCTGCTTGCCGCGCTCGACGAGGGCTGGGCCGATCCAGCCAGGCTGTACCGGGAGGGGCGGCGGGCCAGGCTGCTCCTGGACGCGGCCCGGGAGGCCGCCGCGGAGGCCGTCGGATGCCGCCCCGACGAGCTGGTCTTCACCTCGTCCGGGACGACGGCGGTGCACGCGGGAATTGCCGGGGCTCTTTCGGGGCGTCGGCGTGTCGGCCGCCATCTGGCCCTCTCGGCGGTCGAACACTCGTCGGTACTCCATTCGGCGGCGGCCCACGAGGCGGCGGGCGGTTCGTTCACCGAGGTCCCGGTGGACCGCTTCGGGGCGGTGGATCCGGCGGCGTACGGCGAGGCGCTGCGGGCGGACACCGCGCTGGCCTGCCTCCAGTCGGCCAACCACGAGGTGGGCACCGAGCAGCCGGTGGCCGAGGTGGCCGCGCTCTGCGCGGAGGCCGGGGTGCCGCTGCTGGTGGACGCGGCCCAGTCGCTCGGCTGGGGCCCGGTCCCGGCGGGCTGGTCGCTGCTGACGGCGAGCGCGCACAAGTGGGGCGGACCGGCCGGGGTCGGGCTGCTCGCGGTCCGCAAGGGCACCCGCTTCTCGCCCCAAGGCCCGGCCGGGGAGCGGGAGTCGGGACGGGCGGCGGGGTTCGAGAACCTGCCGGCGATCGTGGCGGCGGCGGCCTCGCTGCGCGCGGTACGGGACGGGGCGGCGGCCGAGGCCGCACGGCTGCGGGCCCTGGTGGACCGGATCCGGACCGTGGTGGCCGAGCGGGTGCCCGATGTCGAGGTGGTGGGCGATCCGGTGCGGCGGCTGCCGCATCTGGTCACCTTCTCCTGTCTCTATGTCGACGGGGAGACCCTGCTGCACGAGCTGGACCGGAGGGAGTTCTCCGTGTCGTCCGGTTCGTCCTGCACGAGCAGCACGCTGATCCCGAGCCATGTGCTCAAGGCGATGGGGGTGCTCTCGGAGGGGAACGTCCGGGTGTCGCTGCCGCCGGGGACGGCCGGGGCGGACGTGGACCGCTTCCTGGAGGTCCTGCCGGGGGTGGTCGCCGAGGTGCGCGAACGGTTCGGAGCCCCGGTTTCGGCCCCCGTCTCCCCCGGGCCCGCCGCGTCCCTGGTGGTCGACGCGCTGGGCCGCCGTTGCCCGATCCCGGTGATCGAACTCGCAAAGGTGATCGGGGAGGTAGCGGTGGGCGCCACGGTGACGGTGCTCGCCGACGACGAGGCGGCGCGCCTGGACATCCCGGCCTGGTGCGAGATGCGGGGTCAGGAGTACGTGGGCGAGGAGCCGGCGGACCGGGGTTCGGCCTATGTGGTCCGCCGGCTCAGCTAGTCAGACGGTGCGGTTCACGCCAGGTGCTGCTGGACCTCGGCGGCGGCCTCGTGCCCGTACGCCTTGGTGAAGCGGTCCATGAAGTGGGTGCGGCGCAGGGTGTACTCCTGGGTGCCGACCGTCTCGATGACCAGGGTGGCGAGCATGCAGCCGACCTGGGCGGCGCGCTCCAGGCCGACGCCCCAGGCGAGGCCGGAGAGGAAACCGGCCCGGAAGGCGTCGCCGACGCCGGTGGGGTCGGCCTTGCTCTCCTCCTCGGGGCAGCCGACCTCGATGACCGGCTCGCCGACCCGCTCGATCCGGACACCGCGGGCGCCGAGGGTGGTGACGCGGTGGCCGACCTTGGAGAGGATCTCCTCGTCGCTCCAGCCGGTCTTGGACTCGATGAGCCCCTTCTCGTACTCGTTGGAGAAGAGGTAGGTGGCGCCGTCGAGGAGGATGCGGATCTCGTCGCCGTCCATCCGCGCGATCTGCTGCGAGAAGTCCGCGGCGAACGGGATGTTCCGGGAGCGGCACTCCTCGGTGTGGCGGAGCATCGCCTCGGGGTCGTCGGCTCCGATGGAGACGAGGTCGAGGCCGCCGACGCGGTCGGCGACGTTCTTCAGCTCGATGAGGCGGGCCTCGCTCATCGCGCCCGTGTAGAAGGAGCCGATCTGATTGTGGTCGGCGTCGGTGGTGCAGACGAAGCGGGCGGTGTGCAGAACCTCGGAGATACGGACCGAACCGGTCTCGACGCCGTGCCGGTCGAGCCAGGCGCGGTACTCGTCGAAGTCGGATCCCGCGGCGCCCACGAGGATCGGCGCGGTGCCGAGCAGCCCCATCCCGAAGCAGATGTTGGCGGCGACACCGCCCCGGCGCACATCGAGGTTGTCGACCAGGAAGGAGAGGGAGACCGTGTGCAGCTGATCCGCGACCAGCTGGTCGGCGAAGCGGCCGGGGAAGGTCATGAGGTGGTCAGTGGCGATCGAGCCGGTGACTGCAATACGCACGGGGAGACTGCTCCTGCGGAAGGCGAAGGGCCGTGAGTGCGCCCTCCGGGACGACGTGACAGTTCACGCTACCGGGTGTCCCGATCTCCAGGAAAAGGGAAAACTACCCGATAGTAGGGCTTTCTACCTGAGTGCGACCGTGGTTACGGTGCGGATATGTCGAAGCACACCGCATTGCCCGAGTCGGAATCGAGCCTGGCCGCACTGCGCGGTGACTGCGCGCGGATGGCGCCGCACTGGACGGCGCCGGTGAAGAGCACCCCGGCCCCGGTGAAGCCGTCCCTGATCAGCGGGGTGCGGATCCCGCCCTCGTCGGCGCGGCTGATCGACGCGATGTCCGAGTACGGCGACTGAGAACCTGCGGGGCCGGGCCGGCCGGCGCCGTCTTTCGGCCCTTCTCGTGCGCGTTCCGGCCCGAATCGCAGGGTGCCCGGGTCCGGGACTCCCCCGCCTGGTGGAACCGCCCGCTCCTCCGTTCCGTCCCACCGGTGTCCCCGCCCCGGGGACACGCGGCGGACACCGCGACGGCAACGCAGTCGAAGGAGCGATCCGGTGAGCACCGAGCGACCCGACAACGACGTGACCGGCCCCCGGCGGCGGCGTCCGCCGCTCGCGGTGGCCTCGGTGGCCGCGGCCGTGCTGCTGGCCGGGGGCGGCGGGGCGTACTGGGCCTCGACCGCCTCGGGCGACGGCGGCGCGGCGGACAGCGGTGCGGCGGCGAAGAAGTCCGCCCCCCTGCTGGCCCTGGACGCCTCGGCGGACGGCCCGGACTCCCCGTCCTCGGCCTCGGACTCCCCTCCCCCGGGCATCGCCCCCGGCGAACCGGATCCGGGCGGTCCGCCCGTGGTCTACCGGGCCGCGGGCGAACTCCCGGACGGCCCGGACGAGGCGGCGGTCCACGAGGCCAAGGGCGTGGTCGCGTCGGCCGAGGTCGCCCGGCTGGCGAAGGCGCTGGGCATCCCGGGCTCGCCGCGCACCGAGGGCACGTCCTGGGTGGTCGGCGACGACGACGGCCCCGGTGCGCTCCTGAAGGTGACGAAGCAGGCCCCGGGCACCTGGACGTTCGCGCGCACGACCCCGTCCAAGTCCTGCGAGCCGGGGAAGATGTGCGCCAACGACGCGCTGGGGTCCGGCGGCGACCCGGTGAGCGAGAAGGCGGCGAAGGCGGCCGCGGCCCCGGTGCTCAAGGCGGCCGGGCAGGACGACGCGGCGCTGAACGCGGGCCAGCTGATGGGCGACGCCCGCGTGGTGAACGCCGATCCGAAGATCGACGGGCTCCCGACGTACGGCTGGTCGACCGGTGTCCAGGTGGGCCCGGACGGCAAGGTGACCGGCGGCAGCGGACATCTGAAGGCGCTGGAGAAGGGCGCCGTCTACCCGGCGGTCGGCGCGGACGAGGCGCTGAAGCAGCTGAACGCGGCGAACAAGGGGAAGGGCGACGGGGGCCGGGACATCGGCGGCTGCGCCACTCCCGTACCGCTGGAGGGTGAGCAGAAGTCCCCCTCCGAGCCGCAGTGCGTGCCGTCGAACGGCAAGCGGGCGCCGGTGACGCAGACGGTCGAGGACGCGGTGTTCGGTCTCTCGCTGCACTACGTGGACGGCCGGCAGACTCTGGTGCCGTCCTGGCTGTTCACCGTCCGCCAGGCGCCGGGCGGCCCGGAGAACACGGTCACGCAGGTCGCGGTGGACCCGAAGTTCATCGAGAAGCCGGATGCACCGACGACGCCGTCCGGGGACCGGAAGGTCACCTCGTACGGAGCGGACGGACGGAGCCTTGAGGTGACGTTCTGGGGCGGTGTGTGCAGTACGTACACGGCGAGCGCGAAGGAGAGCGCGGGCCAGGTGCGGATCACGGTGACGGAGAAGCCGCAGGAGGAGAAGGAGGCCTGCATCATGATCGCCAAGGAGCTGACCCGGACGGTGGCGCTGGAGAAGCCGCTGGGCGACCGCACGGTGATCGACGCGGCCTCGGGCGGCGCGGTGCCGCGCGGCTGACGCGGACGGCGGCCTGCGGCGGGCATAGGTACGGCGGCAGGCCATACGTACGGCGGCCGAGTAGCAGACACTCAGCTCACGCGTGACCACGCCCATGGACCAGCCGTCGGTGACGATGTGGTGCATCGCCAGGACGAGCACATGCTCACGCTCGTCCACCTGCGCCAGGAAGA
>NZ_JBHXJG010000178.1:0-15332 GCF_042723425.1 Streptomyces sp. NPDC058375
ACGGAGGTCCCCTCGGCGGCGGGGGTCGGCTCGGTGACGGAGGTCCCCTCGGCGGCGGGGGTCGGCTCGGTGACGGAGGTCCCCTCGGCGGCGGGGGTCGGCTCGGTGACGGAGGTCCCCTCGGCGGCGGGTGCCGCTTCGGTGGAGGGTGCCGTGACGGGCAGGCGCAGACCGGTCAGGAGCTCACGGGCCGCGAGGTCGGCGGCCGTACGGCGGGCCAGCTCGGCCGGGTCGTCCGCGTCGAGGTGGTCCACCCGTTCGCCGAGCCGCTCCTCGACGGTGCCCAGCAAGCGGTCCCGGGCGGCCGGGCTCAGGGTGTCGAAACCGCCCCGCAGAGCCGGCAGCCGGGCCAGGAACGCGGAGTCGTCCAGCTCGACGACCCGGTCCAGCAGCGGGTCCAGTGCGCCGACGCCGACGGTCAGGAGCGGGCCCGCGACCGTCAGTACGCCGGTGAGGCGCGCGGTGAGCGTGGCCCGGGAGGTGCTGTCCACAGCTCCGTCCACCCAGGAGGCGACGCGCTCCCCGAAGGCGTCGGCCTCCTCGTGGCCGGTGAGCACCCTGACCGCTCCGGCGGCCGCGGCGATCAACGGGGCGCCGTCTGCGGCCAGTCGGGTGAGGGCGTCGGTGAGCCGGATGCCGCCCAGCCGGTCGGCCCGCTGGGCCAGTTCGAGCAGTGCGCGGGCGTCCTCGGGCTTCTCGGAGCCGGTCAGGCCGTCGACCTGGCGCACGGCGGCAGCGGTCAGCAGTTCCGCCGCGTGTGCGGTACGGACGGCCCTCGCGGCGTCGGCGGCGTCCGGGGCCGCAGGGGCGTCGGACGCGGCTTCGGGACCGCCGGACGGGTCTTGAGGGCCGGGGGACGTGGCGAGGCCCGGCAGATGGCCCGCGTCGATGCGGTCCAGCAGGTCGAGCCCGGCGAGGAGTTCGGGGAGGGTGCCGCTCGCGGGGAGCACGGCCGCCAGTTCGGTCAGCCGTTCGTCGGCCAGGGCTGGCAGCCCGCACGCGGCGGCCTCCGCGAGGCCGCCGACGACCTGGGCGGCTGTCGGGCCGCCCTCCGCTCGCTCGGCCGCGTGGCGCTGCCGCAACACGCCCTCGGCAGCCTGGGCCGGGGTGACGCCCCGGGCTCCGGCCGCGGTGAGCATCGCTGCCGTCGCCGGGGTCCACCGCACCTGCCATCGGGTCGTCAGTCCTTCGGCACCCGCCGCACCGGTCGCCCCCTGCTCCCGCGCGTAGGGGATGCCGCACACCGTCAGCCTGCGCAGCAGCAGTTCGCGGCGGCGGTCCAGGGGGGAGCGTGCCGGGTCGAGCCGGAGGTCGCGCGGTGTCCTCTCGTGCGCGTCCTGCGGTCCGGGCAGCGCGAGCGCCGCGGTCTCGGCCTCGACGGCGGGGCTCAGCCCGCTGCGCGGAGCGGCGGGTGCGGGCCGTCCGGTGCGGGATCCGACGAGTACGCGTTCGAGGGCCTGGGCGACGGCGCGGCCCGTGCCGTAGGTCTCGCCGCGCCCCAGTACCGTCTGCACGGCTTCCAGGAGTTCACCGCGGCCCGGCGCGGGCAGATCACGCAGGCGGGCCAGGTCGCCGGCGACCCGGACGATCTCCCGGCCGTCCGCCGGACCGTAGGGGTGGCCCTGTTCGCGCAGGGCGGCGCAGAGGCGTACCGCGGTGCGGATCAGCGCCTCGTGCACCGCGGCCGGGTTCCCGGCGGCCTCCAGGACGGTGTGCTGCCACTCGGGGTCACGGATGCCGGCCGGGTAACCGGACCGTGAGTCGAGCAGCGGGTACGTGTACGGGATCAGGGAGACCGTGCATCTCGACTCCGGTTCCCCGGAAGCCCTGTTGGTCGCGCCGTCCCCCGCAGCCGACCGCAGCAGCGCCGGAGTGTGGAAGGCCCCCACCACCACGGCGGGCCGCCGCCCGCTCGCCAGGGCCTCGGCGACATGGCCGCGCATGCACGCCTCGCGCACCAGGTCCGTACGGTGCACCCCACCGCGTGCCTCGGCCTCGTAGCGCAGCGCCCACCCGGTGAGCAGGGCCGCGCGGCGGAGCGCCTCGGGTGTCGAGCCGGGTGCCTGGGTCTCCACCAGCCGGTCCCACAGGTCGTCGCCGTCCCGGCCGGTGAGCCGGGACCGGAGCGCGGCGGACAGGCCGTGCCCCTCCCCCGGCACGGGGGCGGAAGCCGCTGCGGGAACCGGGGCGGGGGCGCCGTCGTCGCCCGCCGCCCACGCCCGGTCGGCCAGGGGCAGATCGCAGGCCACGGCCGGGACGCCGTTTCTCGCCGCCCAGCGCAGGGCGACCAGTTCGGGCGAGAAGTCCGCGAACGGGTAGAAGGCCGGGCCCCGTTCACCTGTCGGGCCGGCCTCGGGCACGGCGGCCAGCGCCACCGGGGCCTCGGTCTCCTCGTGGGCGAGCCAGCTCAGCCAGGGCTGGAACTCGGCGGGCAGTTCGACGAGGAGGACGTCGGGGGCCGCCGCGTCCAGCAGCGTCGGCAGGGCGGCCGCCAGGGAGGGAGCGTGGTGGCGCACCCCGATCAGGAACGGCGACCCGGGACCGGTCGCCGCGAGGGCTGCCACCGCGGCTTCCGCGGCGGTCGGCCCGCCTGCCGGGCCCGGAGCCGGGGAACCGGCCTGCGCACCGGCGGTGGGCGATGCCTCGGCGATGGCCCCCGCCCCCGTCGTCGTTTCCGGCCCGGGAATGGTCGACTCTGTCATCCGTCAGTTCTCCAGCACCGAGCGCAGGTCCCACAGGGCACGCCAGGTGGCCGAACCCTGCTCCGCCCGCCTGCGCACCGGCCCGTCCCAGTACCCCAGCAACCGTGCCGCGTCGGCGGGGTCGTCCTTCCGGACGACGCCGAGCAGATGGCCGGGCAGCAGGGAGAGTACGTCCCGGTCACCGGGAAAATAGGCGGCGGCCAGGCCCAGCGCGCCCGCGACGGAGACCGCCTCCGCCGTGCTCATCACCGTGGAGGGGCGTTCGACCTCCCAGCCCTCCACGGAGCGGCCGTCGCGCAGGTCCCGGAAGGCCGTGACGAGGGCTTCGAGGACCGCGTCGTCCACCTGGTAGGCGGCGCCCACGCGTTCGACGGCGGCCCGCGACTGGCGCCGGACGAGCGCGGTCTCGGCGTCCACGTCCCCGATGGGGCCCACGGTCTCGAAGTTGAAGCGCCGCTTCAGCGCGGCGGACATCTCCGAGACGCCCTTGTCCCGGAGGTTGGCAGTGGCGATGAGCGTGAAGCCGGGGGCCGCGTGCACCTGGGCACCCTCGCGGCCCGCCAGCTCGGGCACCGCGATCCGCCGCTCGGAGAGCAGGGACACGAGGGCGTCCTGGACCTCCGGCAGACAGCGGGTGACCTCCTCGACGCGGGCGACGGCGCCCCGGGTCATGGCGGCGAGGACCGGGGAGGGCACCAGGGCCCGCTCGGTGGGCCCCTGGGCGAGCAGCAGCGCGTAGTTCCAGCCGTACTTGAGCTGGTCCTCGGTGGTGCCCGCGGTGCCCTGCACGGTGAGCGCGCTGGTCCCGCAGACGGCCGCCGACAGCAGCTCGGAGAGCATGGACTTGGCGGTGCCGGGTTCCCCCACGAGGAGGAGCCCGCGTTCCCCGGCGAGGGTGACCACACACCGTTCGACCAGGGCACGTTCGCCGACGAACTTCTGCTCGATCACCAGCCGGCGCGGCACTCCGGCTACGGGCCGGGCCGCCTTCGGCAGGCTCAGTGCGTCTCCCGAGCTGCCCATCACGAAGGTGACGACGGCACGGGGGGTGAGCAGCCAGCCGGGCGGGCGGGGCCCGGAGTCGTGGGCGGCGAGGAAGGCCAGCTCGGTGGCGTACCGGTCCTCGGGCGGCGTGATCTGGCGTGCCGCGCCGCCGGGTGCCGTCGCCTGGGCCGGGATGCCTCCGGTGGTGGTGTCGGCAGGGGTGGTGCTGTCCGTGGTGGTCGTGGTGTCGTTCGTCATCGGCGGCGGCCCTTCCGGGTGGCGCGGGTGTCCAGTTCTTCGAAGGCGGGGGCGTCGCCGCCCCGGGCCCGCGCCCAGGCGGCCGCGTACAGCGCGGGCACGGGGAGGTGGGGCAGGGTGCGGGCGGATCCCGCCACGGGGTACAGGCTTTCCTTCCAGGTCTCCAGCGGCAGCCCGGGGGCGCCGCGCTCCACCCAGCCGCAGGGCAGGAAGAGGGTGCGGCCGGCCCGGGAGCGCTTCGCCTCCACGACGAGGTCGGTGGCGGCGAGTTCCGCGCGGGCCTTCTTGATCCGTGCCGGCTTCCACTCGGTCCAGCGGGCGCAGTTGCGGTCCGTGGGGTCGGGCAGGGCGAGCAGCATCAGGTAGAGCGCGGTGGCGTCCGTGCTCAGGGCGAGGGCGTCGGCGGCCTCGGCCACCAGGTCTGGCACCGTACGCGTCGGGTCCTGGGCCGGGTGGTGCGCGGAGCCGTCGGGGGCGCCCGACGCGGCCAGGGCGTCGGTCCCCTGGCCCAGCAGGGCCCGCAGGGCGAGCAGGTCGCCGGTGCGCTGCGGCCCTACGGTTCCCTCGACGAGGCCGAACGCCGGGTCGTCGGGCCCGTCCAGACCGGCCGGGCGGATCAGCAGCTTCTCGCTGTCGCCGTGCCCGGGGGCGAGGAGCAGTGCCGATCCGGCCCGGACCAGCCCGTCTGCCGCGGCGCCGCCGGACTCGGGGAGCCCGTACGCGGAGCGGATCGCGGGGCCGAGGGAGTGCCCCGACTCGGTCCAGTCCAGACCGAGGTCCAGCACCAGTCGGGGGTCGGCGAGGCGGGTGCGCAGGGCCGCGAGCCCGAGGGGCAGGTGGGCCCGCAGGGGATGTCCGTACGGCAGCGCGTAGGCGAGGGTGCGCAGGGCGGTCAGGGCGCTGGAGACCGCACCGCGCCCGCTCACCCGGTGGAGGGCCGGGCGGGCGCTGCCGTCCGGCACAGGGGCGCCGTGGGTGAGCCAGCTGCGGGAGCCCGCGTTGAGGATCAGGTCGATGGAGGCGGCCGTGGCGCCGGTGAGGTCGAGGTCCAGTTCCTCGGGGACGCGGACGAGGGAGCCCAGGCGTTCCCGCCACACCTCGGCGGCGGCTCGGACGTCGGGGCCCGTGGACCACAGTTCGGCCGGGTCCGGGGGCAGCAGCGCCCGGAGCACGGCATGCCGGTCGTCGTGGGGCAGGGAGTCCAGCCGGTCCTGGGCCGCCTCGAAGGCGCGGGTCTTCGTGCCGAGCAGAGTCAGCGCATCGGCGCCGGGCTCCTCGACGGCCGCCGACAGCAGCGCGGTGGCCTGGAGGGGGCCGATTCCGGTGGCCGTGTGGAACGCCTCGGCGGCTTCCGGTCGCCAGGGCGCCGGACCCTTCTCCCGTACCAGGGCGGTCAGCCGGGTGAGCGTGTCGCGGGCGATGCCCTGCCGGTAGACGTGCTCGCGGTCCAGGGTGAAGCCGGGGACGGGGCCGAAGGCTCCGGTCGGGTCGTGGTCCAGGGCGAGCCAGCGGGCCGCGTCGTCCCGGGAGTTGCGGCCGTGTCTGGCCAGGACGACGACGGTGCGGGAGCCCTTGCGCAGCACCTGGCCGAGGCGGTGCACGGCTTCGGGGCGTCCCGTCCGCCCGAGTGTCGCCGTGTCGAACGGTTCGACGAGCTCCATCCGCCGGACCGTGCCCGCGGGGTCGGCCAGCGGGCCCGCGGCGAGCGCTTCCAGCAGCACGAGGAGCCCCGCGCGGTGCTCGGGGGCGGTGGCCTCCGAGGCGGCCCGGTAGGCCAGTTCGGGCAACTTGTCGAGGAGGGAGGCCCAGGCGAGGGATTCGCCGGGCACGGTGTACTCGTCGCGCCGCCAGCCGTCCACGGGGGTGAAGGGGACCTTCGACGGCGTGGGCGGGCCGAACGCCGGCTGCCCGCCGAGGACGTGGTTGACGGCGAGGATCTGCCGGATCGCCGTCCACCGGCTTCCGCCTCCCCACCAGGAGCCGCGCATCTGCTCGGAGCCCCAGGCGGTGGCGTTCCGCAGGGTCGTGTCGTCGCCGTGCTCGGGCTCGTGGTCGAAGAACATGCCCTGGGTACGCGCGGTGTCCCGGGGCGTGACCGGCTGCGCGGGGGCGGGCGGTTCCAGGTACCGGGCGACCGCGACGGCTCCGTCCACGGCGTTCCGCACGAGCGCGGTGACGCCCGCGAGGAGCCGTACGTCGGACACCTCGGGCAGGGCACGGGCGACGGCCTCCTCGCTCATCTCCCACGAGGAGGGCCCGGTGTACTCCTCGACCGCCCGGAATGCCTTCAGGTGCCGGGTGACCGCGGTGGCGACCTCGTTGAACAGCTCCTCGGCCCGGGCGTCCGTCAGCTGCCGCAGGGCGGCGGAGCCTTGCTCGTCCCTCGGGCGCAGGGCGTGCCAGTAGGCGACGGGAGGCACATAGGGGGTGCCGGCCGCGTCGTTGCCGCCGGAGGAGTCGGTGCCGACGGACCACAGGCCGCCGGTGCCGTCCGTGTCCGCCGGGTGCGCTTCGACGGATCGGTGGCGCAGGACCGCTACGGGCCGCGATCCGCCGGGCAGGGCGAGGGCGCCGAGCGGCACCACGGTGGCTCCGTCGGGCAGCGGGTGCGGCAGGGCGACCGTGTGGCCGTCGGGGGTGCCGGCGACGGTCCGGCCCCCGTCGGCGGGGGCGGCCGTGCCGGGTTCGGTGGCGGTGCGGCGGACCCAGCGGCCGAGGACCGTGCCGTCCGTGCCGAACGGGGTGGTCCCCAGGCCGGGCTGGAGGGGCAGCACCTGGCAGTGCTCGGCGAGCAGCCGGGTGCCGTCCTGGACTCCGGAGCGGAGGAAGGCGGGGAGGGACGCGCGGCCGTGGGTGCCGCCGGCCGGGTCGTACTCCAGCCACACCGTCCGGGTGCCCTGGTGGCCCTCCCGCCAGTGTCCGGTGCCGTCGGAGAGGACGGCGCGCTGGGGCGGGAGGGTGGTGTCGCCCGCGTGCAGGGCCTTGCCGCCGGTGGCGCGGCCGCCGCCGGGCAGCGGCACGCAGACCTCGTCCGAGAGGCCGGCGCGGCCCCAGCGGGGGACCTGCTCGCCGCCGAGGGTGAAGACCTCGGCGGGGCGGTGCGACCAGTAGGCGCGCTGCTTGCCGTCCTCCCACCAGATCACCAGCAACTCGCCGTCGACGAACCGGAAGGCAGTCGTCCGCCACTGGTCGGTGGTGGGGGGCAGGCGCAGGGTGTGCCGCAGCAGGACGCCTTCCGGGCCGACAACGACGGCCCGCTCCAGCGTGCTCAGGATCAGCGCCGGCCAGGCGCCGGTGACCCCGACGTTCTGCGACCGGCTGTTCCGCCCCCGTGAGACGGCGGCGGCCTCGGCGGCCAGTTCGGCGTAGGTCTCGTCGAGCGCGGGCCAGCCGAGTTCGTCGAAGACGCCGGTGCGCAGGGTGGCGGCGAGCAGCGGTACGACGTCGTGGTGCTCAAGGAGGCGGGCGGCCTCCGGGGCGACGTCCGCGACCACGGCACGGAACGGCGAGAGCTTGTTGAGGGCGGTGCGCAGCCCGGGAAGTCCTCGCGCGGCGGTGTACTCCTCGGCGCAGCCGGTCAGCCACTCGCGCAGGAGGACGGAGAGCACCGGGTGCGCGGCCAGCTTCGCCATACCGGCGTCGCTCAGCCGCTGACCGCGTCCGTCGCCGAGGCCGCCGATGTTCCGGCGCAGGAGGTCGCGGAAGTCCGGGTGTCCGGCGACGGCGGTGAGATCCCGCCGCCCGGGCGCCTCGTCGGCGAGCCACTGGTCCGGCGAGAAGCCGTGCGACCGCCGGTGGCCTCGGCCCGTGTTTTCGTCGTCCGGCTCGGCCACGGGAACCCCGGAGGCCAGGCAGAGGTCGAGAAGGTCCAGGTCGGCGGTGCGCAGCCAGCGGCCCAGGAACAGTTCGACGGGGCGTCCGTCGGCGCGCAGCCGGTCCGTCATCCGGGCGGCGAGGTCCAGGGTGCGCGGACTGCGGCCCGAGGTTGCCCGGTTGCGGCGGCGGTACGCCTCCCAGCGGGCCAGCCAGTCCGCCGGGGAGACGGCCGTGTCGAGGGGGCCGGCGGAGGCTGCGGAGGTCTGGTCGGAGGCGGCCGGGAGAGCGGTCAGCAGTTCCTCGGCGCCGGACTCGGTCAGCAGCGCGAGCCAGCCGGATTCGCCGTCCGTGTCCCGGCCGTTCTCGCTGAAGGTCTCCGGGAAGAATCCGAGGAGCCGGGCCCGCACGGACGCGTCCGCCCGGGCGAGGGCGATGAGCGCGGAGCTGTAGGCAGCCCAGAACGAGGCGGGGGCGCGAACGACTCCGGGAGAGCCGATCAGATCGGCCACCAGCTCGCGTTCGGCGCTCTCGCGGTCCAGTCCGGCGGCCTTGACCAGCGTGCGTACGTCCTGCGGCAGCGCCGCGTACGGCGGCATGCCGGCCCCGCAGCGCTCGACCAGCAGTCGGCGGAACTGCGCCCAGGCGTCCGCCGGTGCGAGCCGGGCCACCAGGTCGCGGACGTACTGCCGCAGCGCCTTGACGGTCAGTGCGCCGGCGAGGGCGAACTCCAGGAAGACGGCGCGCTGCCGGTCCTCGTCCACGACCAGGCCATGGACCCGCTCGGCCTCGCGGGCCTTGCCGAAGAAGGAGGCGGCGTAGGTGGCGTTCTCGGCCTGGAGGAACAGGCGGGCCACCTGTTCGTAGTAGGTGGGGAGGAAGTGCGGCACGGCCCGGCCGAGCCGGGTGCCGAGCTCGTCGAAGCCTTCCTTGGCCGCGCCGGCGCGGGTCTTGGCCTGTCGGCCCAGCCGTTCGATGTCCTTGACCAGGGCGAGGGCGTGGTGCCCGTTGGCCGGGTCGTTGACCAGGGCCCAGGCCGGAAAGCCCAGCGTCTCGCGGCGGACCTGTCCCACGACGGGGGCGTCCGCGATCCGGGCCAGCCCCAGGAACTCGAGGGCGAGGTCCTCGGCGTCGCCCAGCGTGCCGGGGACGAGGCGGACCACCGGGCGGTCCCCGAGGGCGGTGTGCGTGTAGGTGCGGGCGGTCAGCGTGTCGGCGTCGTCCCGGTCGGTGGTGCCGGCCGGGAGGATCGCGCCCGCGTCCAGCAGGCTCGCCGCGCGGGCCTCGGCCGCGAGGGCGGAGACGCTGTGGCCCCGGTTCTGGGCGGGAAGGGGCGCCGAGCCCGCTGCCGCCGTGTTCGCGCCGGTGTTCGTCGTGATGCTCATGCCGCCCGCTCCTCGTCCGCCACGTCGCGGCCGGCGTAGAGCGCCGCCGCCATGCGCATGCCCTCGGACCACGCCACGGGGCCGACCTCGGCCGCCGTCAGCACGCGCCCCGAGGCGTCGCTCCAGCCCAGGGGGCCTGTCTCGGTGTCGTACGCGTCATATCCGTCGTGCTCGCCGATCCAGATGCGCGCCTCGACTCCGGCGCCGTCCTCGACGACCGGGCAGACCGCGTATCCGCCGCGCGAGCGGTATCCGAGCTGGGTGACGCGGCCGTGCAGGAAGCGCAGTTCCTTGAAGACGCCGCCGGCGTAGGTGTCCACGGAGGTTATGTCCGGGGCGAGGCCGACCGGGCGGTGCCAGACCTCTCGGAACAGCTGCTCCACGTTCTGGCGCACCTCCAGCTCGACCGCGAACTCCCGCAGTTCGTCGAGGTCTTCGAGCAGGACGGGGTGGGGCACATGGACGACGTCCGGGGTGATGCGGACCGTGTCGCCGTCCAGGTCGACGAGGCCGAGACCGCGCTCGGGGTCGACGTCGCGCAGGAACCCGGCGACTCCGCCGTCCGCGCCGGTGACCACCACGTCCCGCAGGGCCGCCTGCCACGCCGGGTCGGGCCAGACCCGGGCGAGCACGGCGGTGGGAACGGGCAGCGAACGCACCATCCACTGCTCGACGTCGCTCAGGCACCGGCGCTCGTGGCGGTCCAGCCACTCGGTCAGCTGCCGGAGACCGACGACCGCCGGGTCGTCCTTCAATGCGGCCGGAACGGACTTCAGCCGTCGGCCCTTCCTGTTGCGGCAGACCACCTTGCCCGCCTCCAGAGCGACTTCGTAGTCGCCCGCCGAAACCCACCCCATGCGCTGTTCTCCCCGTTGTCCCCGACTGCCGCCGCACCGGCGGCATGCTGATGAACCCCGTCGACGGCGACGCACCGTGACGATGGAAGAGACTCTAAGCGGCACCAGTGACAACGCGGACGGCACCGGCCTCGACGGTGCGGGCCGACGGCCGGCCTCGTGTTCCGATGGGGAAGACTGGGGCCATGAGAGACATCGTCTTCACGCGCCGGAGCGGCTGGATCCCGAACGTGATCCGCGAGGACGGCGAGCTGAGGATGATGCTCGGCGCCGGGGCCGACGCCAACCACGAGCCTCGTACGTTCACGTTCCCGATCGAGGAGTCCCATCTTGCGGTGATCCAAGGGGATCTGGCCAGACATCTCCTGCTGTGGAGTGCGGTCCTTCCGCTGTGCGACGCCGCCGGCAGCCGGGGCCGGCTCGACGAGGACGCTGCCGTCGCGCTCCTGGACCCGATCCTCCTCTCGGCGCCCGCGGACGTCGACGAACTCTTCCGACGCATCCATTGGGACAAGGGCCGGCTCATCGCCCATGGGGCCGACATCGGTCTGCTCGAAGGCGGTCAGGTCTGTGCGGCGATGCGCGCCGCGACAGAGACGTCCGACGGGAAACGGGCTCAGAAGTACCACGCGGACCGCCGTCGCGCCGAGCGCGGAGTAGCGCTCGGTCCGCTCGACGGCGCGCTTCTGAGGTACACGGGTCAGTACCTGCACGGCGCGACCGTCCCGAAGCGGAAGCCCGACGCCGTGGATCCCGCGCTGCTGCCCGACGTCATGCGGGTGATCGCCACCGCGGAGCAGGCGTGCACCGGGATGCGGATCGGCCACGATCCGCGACGGGGAGAGCGCGCCACGGACAAGCAGGCCTGGAATCGGCTGGCGTCGACGGTGGAGGCGGCCGTGCGCCGTGCACACCCCGAACTCGCCGATGACGCGGTGCGCACCGTGAGCTTCCTGATGTGCTCGGAAGCCGCATCCCGCACCAGGGGCGCGCCCCTGGAGGACGAGGGCGAGGAGGAGCCTGTCGGCGGCGATCGAGCCGACTCAGGCGAGGGCGCGAGGAAGACGATGCTGTCGTTCACCGACGACAAGGACGTCGAGAGGAAATGGTTCGCGGGGAGTTCCCGGGGTGCCGCTGCGGAGTTCTGGGATTTCGTCGGCGATCGTGCTGCCGCGGACAACGAAGTGTTCACCATCGAGGACGAGGAGATGGGCGAAGGGATCCAGCTCCACTTCTACGCGGACTCGATCGCCCGGATCACGACGGTGCGCGGGGGTGGAAGCGGGTCAAATCCGGTGTACCGGGTCGAATACAGCCTGGTCGACGGGATCGGCGGTTACCGGAAGCTGGTGAGCGCCTTCGTCCGCGGCGGCTGCGCGGCGCTCGAACAGCACGGCACGTGGATTCCGGATGCCGCCGAGTTCGAGCGCGCACGCCGCCGACGCGACCGCGGGTAGCCCCCGGCGCGACCGCCAGCAGTCCCGGGCGGGAGCGCTCAGCTCTCGGTGAGCATTTCCTTGCGGAGCCTGGCGAGCAGTCGGGTCAGCAGTCGGGACACATGCATCTGGGAAAGGCCGAGACGTTCTCCGATCTGGGCCTGCGTCATTTCCCGACCAAAACGCAGCGTGACGATTTCGCGGTCCCGGTCGTCCAGTTCCTCCAGCAGCGGGGCGAGGGCATGGAGGTCCTCGACCAGTTCCAGTGCCGGATCGATGTCGCCCTTGACGTCTCCGTAGGTGACCGTCTCGCGGCTGTTCTGTTCGACGCCGATGGGCAGGTCCAGGGAGCCCGCGGTGTAGCCGTTGGAGGCGATGAGGCCCTCGATGACCTCGTCCTCGCCGAGCTCCAGGTGCTTGGCGAGTTCGGCGACGGTGGGGTCGCGGTCGAGCCGGCCGGCGAGTTCTTCCCGCGTCTTGGCCAGGGTGACGCGGAGTTCCTGGAGCCGGCGCGGTACGTGAACGGCCCAGGTGGAATCGCGGAAGAACCGCTTGATCTCCCCGACGATGTACGGGATCGCGAAGGAGGTGAACTCCACCTCCCGGCTCAGTTCGAACCGGTCGATCGCCTTGATCAGCCCGATGGTGCCGACTTGGACGATGTCCTCCATCTCACCGCTGCCGCGGTTGCGGAATCGCTTCGCCGCGAAATGCACCAGGGACAGGTTCATCTCGATCAGTGTGTTCCGCGCGTACTGGTGTTCCGGCGTGCCCTCTTCGAGCAGCTGCAACTGCTCGAAGAACAGGGATCCCATCATCCGTGCGTCCTTCGGGGCGACCTTCCCGGGATCCGGGATCCGCGGAAGCGTCGCAGCTCCGATACGGGCGGCCGGGACCGGAGCTTCGGGGGATGCCTCGGTGGCTTCGGTGGATGCCTCGGGGGATATCGAAGGCAGAACCTGATCCGGTGTGGCGGCGGAACGCCGAGGGTGGGGGGATGTGCTGAGCATGCTCGTCTCCCGGTGGCTGCTGGTGGTGGAGCACGGGAGGCCGAGACGAGGGACACCTCGGGATGGCCCCGAGGGGCCGCTCCCGTGCGTGTGCCTGTCTGCCCAAGCACGTCGGACCAGCGCTTGCCCCCGTTCAGGGAGCCCAAACGCGGCGGCGGTCGGGGTGACCACCGGACGGTCGAGCATCGTTGCCATGGGCATGCGCCGCTTCGGCAACACCTGGCGTGCCCGACGGCCCTCCTGATGGCCCGTCAGGACGAGAGTCCGGGTCCTTCAGGCGCCGGCCTGGAGGCGCAGCCCCGCCAGGGTCAGGTCCAGCGCGGCGCGGAACTGCTCGATGTCGTCGTGCCCCTCGAACTCGTCGACGATCTCGTGCACGAAGGGGAAGTCGGCGGCGTCGAGCTCCCGCCACGTCGCGGCGAAGCGGCCGAGGAACTCGTCGCGGCCGACGGCCCCGTCGAGGACCTCCGCAGGGGGTTCCTGCCCGAGGTCGACGGCGGAGCCGACGACGACGGTCGTGATCGCCGAAACGGCGTGGAACCGCTGGCGCGCGGTGAGCTCCAGCCGCAGGGTCGGCTGCCCCAGCGTGTCGTACAGGCGCAGGGCGTTGCCCTGGACGTCGGTGTTGCGCATGAAGTAGTTCCCGAGCCAGGGCCGCACCAGGATCGCGTCGAACAGGGTCAGTGACATCGCGCGCAGGTGGTCGATCGGGTCGTCGCCGGGCTCGATGGCCTCGATCTCGGCGAGGACGCCGCCGATGACGTGGTCGGTGGCGCGGTCGAGCAGCTCGTCCTTGCTCGCGACGTACCAGTAGATGCTGGCCACGCCGCCCCCGAGGCGCTGTGCGAGCGCCCGGAACGTCAGGGCCGAAGGTCCTGCTTCGTCGAGCAGCGCCACCGCTTCGGTGAGCACGGACTCCATCGAGTGCGAAGCCCGGCGGCGGCCGCCCGCGGCTCCACGGTTCTGGTGGCGCGGCATGGCCTCTGCCCTTCGTTTGCATCTCTATCGAACGCTGTTCTATCGTACCTTATGGAACACCGTTCGATAATCGAGCGGCGTTCGATGGAAAGGAGCGCCGCCATGACGACCGCGATGCTGAAACCCCCCGCTTCCCGTACCTATCCCTCCCTGCGCGCCGCGTGGATCCCGATGGCCGCCCTGTGCCTGGCCTTCTTCGTGGAGATGGTCGACAACACCCTGCTGTCGATCGCGCTGCCCACCATCGGGCGCGACATAGGCGGCGGGACCACCGCGCTGCAGTGGGTCACCGGCGCGTACTCACTGACCTTCGGCGGTCTGCTGCTCACCGCGGGCTCCATGGCCGACCGGCTCGGCCGCCGCCGCGTCCTGCTCGTCGGCCTCGCCGTGTTCGGCGCGCTGAGCCTGTGCGCCGTCTGGGTCACCACCGCGGGTGAGCTCATCACCCTGCGCGCCCTGCTCGGCATCGCCGCCGCGGCGATGGCCCCGATCACCAACTCGCTGGTCTTCCGCCTCTTCGACGACAAGGCGCTGCGCATGCGCGCCATGACGGTGATGATCGTCGTGGGCATGTCCGGCTTCATCCTCGGACCGCTGATCGGCGGCACGGCCCTGGCCCACGTGCGCTGGGAGTGGCTGCTCGTCGTCAACGCCCCGATCGCGGTGATCGCCTGGATCGGGGTCCGCCTCGGCGTCCCGGCCGACCGGGCCGAGGACCTGACCCGCGACCGGCTCGACGTGCCGGGCGCCGCACTGAGCGTCGCCACCATCGGGCTCGCCTGCTACGCGCTGACCAGCGGCGTCGAGAACGGCTGGCTCTCCGCCCTCACCGTCGGTTCGGTCGCGGGCGCGGCCGTCGCCGCGACCGCCTTCATCCTCCACGAGCGCCGCAGCCCGGCCCCGATGCTGGACCTCGGCCTGTTCGCCAACGGCACGGTCCGCGGTGCCGCCGTCGCGCAGATCGGTACGTCCATCGCGATGGCCGGCGTGATGTTCGGGCTCATCCTGCACTTCCAGTACGCGTACGGCTGGAGCCCGGTACGGGCCGGCCTCGCCAACCTGCCGCTGATCGTGACCATGCTGCTCGCGACGCCCGTGTCCGAGGGACTGGCCCGCCGCTACGGCCACCGCGTCGCCTGTCTGGTGGGCGCGGCCTGCCTGGCCGTCGCCCTGGCGGGACTGTCCTGGGGCGTCGAGCACGGCTACCTCGTCATCGCGCTCTGCATGGTGCTCATGACGATCGGGCTGCGGACCGTCATGACGATCTGCGCGGTCGCGCTCGTCGACGCGATGCCGGCCAACCGCACGTCGATGGGCACCGCGCTCAACGACACCGCGCAGGAGGTCGGCACCAGCGTCGGCACCGCCGCGGTCGGCACGCTGATAGCCGCGCTGGTCACCACCCAGCTCCCGGCCGGCGTGTGGAGCAGCGGCCTCGTCGCCTCCTTCTTCCACGGTGAACGGATCGCCTACGCCGTACTTGCCGTCGCCGTCGGCCTCATCGCGACGATCGGCGCGCTGAGTCTCACGGACTCCCGCAGTGTGGAGGAGGCAGCACCCGCGGAGGCCGCCTGACCGCGCGAATCCGGTCGGGCTCCTGCGGTCAGGCAGCCGTGACGCCGAACGGTCGGCTGTAGGCGTCGAGAAGGCCCTGGCTCGTGACGAGGAGGAGGTGGTCGCCGGCCGGGATGTCCGCGGGGATGGAGACACGTACGGACGTCACGTGGGCGGGCAGCCCGGTCGCGAGGACCGCGCGGGTCGCGGTGGATGCGCCTTCGCGCTGCACGAGGTGGATGTCGACCGGGTCGACAGGGCCGGTCAGGAGCCACCGAACGAGGTGCTTCTCCCCACCGGCCAGACCTCGCCTGCCTCGCGGGTCTGCACGATGAGGCTGTCGCCGGGTTTGGGG
>NZ_JBHXJG010000179.1:0-15273 GCF_042723425.1 Streptomyces sp. NPDC058375
TTGATCGCCGAACCCCTCAACACCGCGAGAACCTCATGGCCCAGACGACGGGCGTCCGACAACCGCTCCAACAGCAACACCCCCGCACCCTCGGCGAAGCCCGTGCCGTCCGCAGCCGCCGCGAACGCCTTGCACCGGCCGTCCGCGGCCAGACCCCGCTGCCGCGAGAACTCCAGGAAGAGGCCGGGCGTGGCCATGACGGTCACACCGCCGGCCAACGCCATGTCGGACTCCTGTGTGCGCAGGGAACGCATCGCCGTATGCAGGGCCACGAGCGACGAGGAGCAGGCCGTGTCGATGGTGAGGGCGGGTCCGGTCAGTCCGAGGTGGTACGCGATGCGCCCGGAGATGACACTGGCCTGGGTGCCGGTCAGTACGTGCCCTTCGACGTCCTCGGGGGCCTCGTGCATGCGGGGGCCGTAGTCCGGGGCGAGCGCGCCGATGAACACGCCGGTGCGCGAGCCGTGGAGGTCGTGCGGATCGAGCTTCGCCCACTCGACGGCTTCCCAAGCGATCTCCAGCATCAGCCGCTGCTGCGGGTCCATGGCCAGCGCGTCGCGGGGTGCGATCCCGAAGAAGGCGGCGTCGAAGTCGCCCACACCGTCCAGGAATCCGCCGCTGCGCGTGTAGCTGTGCCCGGAGTTCTCGGGATCCGGGTCGTAGACGTCCTTGTCCCAGCCCCGGTTCGTGGGGAAGGGGGAGATGACGTCGCGCCCCTCGGCTACGACCTGCCACAGGTCCTCCGGGGAGTCCACCCCTCCGGGATAGCGGCAGGCCATGCCGACGATGGCGATCGGCTCGTCCTGCCGAACGCGGCGGCGGGTCCGTGCCGCCTCCGCCGGTGCGTGGCTCGGCTTCCGGGTGATCCCGTTGCGAAGGTCCTCCAGGTAACCCGCCACCGCCTCGGGGGTGGGGTGGTCGTAGAGCAAGGTGGCGGGCAGGCGCAGGCCGGTCGCCTCGGCGAGCCGGTTGGTCACGGCCATCGCGGACTGCGAGTCGAGGCCGAGGTCCCTGAACGACACGCTCTTCTCGGCGGGGCCGAACTGCTCGTCGTCGAGGACGGCGGCGGCCTGGGCGAGTACGAGCCGTACGAGTTCCTTGCTGTTCCCTTGGCCGCCCGCCACGGCGGTACCGTCCGCGGAGGGGGCGGAGGCGGCGTCCGAGCCCTGCGCGGGGACGTCCGGGCGCGGTTTCCGTGCCCCGGGGCCCGTCCGCGGGAAGGCGTAGGGCGGCAGGTCCACCCGGTGCGCGTCGCTGCCCTCGAAGGCGTTCCGCCAGTCGACGGCCACGCCCTTCGTGAACGCCTCGGCCAGGGCGGCCGTCAGCCTGCGCCAGGCGGGTTCGGTGTCACGCAAAGATGTGATGACGGCGCAGGACCGGTCCATGTCAGCCGCGGTCCGTATCAGCTCGCCCGCCAGCACGGGGTGGGGAGAGATTTCGATGAAGACGGCGGTGCCGTCGTCCAGTGCGGCACGGACGGCTTCCTGAAGGCTGTCCCGGGACGCCAGGTGGCAGGGCGTGGAGCCGTCTCCGGGCGACAGGTGCACCGGGTGCCGGGGCACCGAGACGACGGAGCGCACGGCGTCACGCAGCGAGAGCGATCCCGCGACGCAGGCGGCTGCTTCGGCGCTGACCGTCTCCGCCACGACGCGGTACGGGACCACACCGTAGGAGCGCCACACCTCGGCGAGCGCCACCGTGTGCGCGAAGCGGACGGCCCGAGCGATCTCGGGCGAGTCGGTCGGTGAGGGGCCCTGAGCGCCCCGGATCACCTCGCTGAGCCGCCAGTCCGCGAACTCCGCCATCGCTTCGTCGCATTCGGCGATGCGCGCGGCGAATGCCGGTGACGCCTCGCACAGTTCGGCCGCCGACCGCACGAGGCGGGCAGGGTCGGTGCTCTCCGCGGTGTCGGGGAAGACGAAGGTGGTACGGCCGCTGTCCGCCCCGGCGAGGGGTCCGGTGAACGTGTGTCCGTCCGCCACCTCCCGGAGCGAGGCCAGCAGTTCCTCCCGGCTGTTCCCGAGAGCGACGGCACGGTGGGAGAACACGGTGCGCCCGCCGGCCAGGGACCAGCCGATGTCCTGCGGACGCACGCTCCGGTCACCCTCGGCCAGGGTGAGCAGGGCAGCCGCCTGACGGCGCAGCGCGGAGGGGGTGTGGCCCGACAGCGGCCAAGGAATCACGGCCGGAGCGCCGCAGTCGGCGGGCGCGAACCAATGGGGAGTGCGGTGGTCGGGAGCGGATCGGTCACCGAGCGGTGCCGCCTCGACGATGGGGTGGCCGATGGTCGTCGTCGCACGGTCCGGGTCGTCGTGGCCGGGCTCCTGTCCCTGCTCGCGGAGGCGCAACACCGCCGTGAGGACCTCGGTGGTGCCGGCCGCGGGGCCGTCGTCCTCGCCGGTGGCGCCGGCGGCGAGGACTCCGTGGATGCGGTCGCCGTCGGACAGGGCCCGCCTCAGGGGCTTGAGTACGAGGACCGCGGCGCCGTCACCGCCGAGGGCGTCCGGCGCGAGGGCATCGGGCCCTCGGGAGCCGTCATCAGGGCCGGGCGCGTCGCCCGGGGCGGGGAGAACGAGCGGCCCCGCCACGAGTGCGGTGGTGCTCTCGCCGCAGCGCAGGCTCTCGCAGGCCCGGCCGAGCGCGGCTGCCGAGGAGGAGGGGCCCGGGTCCTCGGTGCGGCTCGGGCCGACGAGTCCCAGATGGCCGGAGACCACGGCCGCGTCCATGTCGTTCGCGCTCGCGCTCGCGCCGACGAACACTCCGACTCCGCCCGGGGTGCCGCGCAGTTCGGCGGGGAGGAGGGCGGCGTCCTCCAACGCTTCCCAGGACAGTTCGAGCAGCAGACGCGCGCGCGGGCCGAGGGAGGCGGCATCGCTCGCGGTGAGCCCGAAGAACTCCGCGTCGAACGGGCCGGCTTCTCCGGTGCCGCTGCTCACGTCCCCCTCTGCATCCGCCCCGGACGCCCTAGAGGTGTCAGCGCTCACCAGGCGCCAGAAAGCCGTGAGGCCGGTCGCGTTCGGCGCCCAGCACGACATACCGACGACCGCGATCCCCTCCATCTGAAGTTCGCCGCCGGACGGTTCTTTAGACACTGCGTTCTCCTACCGGAACGATGCTCTGCGAGTAACTTCTGCACCCGCTGGAAACCCTAATCAGGCACAACAATGCGCCGGTAACCATGCGTTCTGCCGCGTATGAAGGGAGCCTCGGTACCCGCCCTTTTCCGGATAGCCGATGGCGGGCACGAAGCAATTCGACCTCTCGACAAGACCTACGGGGTGTCCCACGAGGGGGCCCGCCGGATTTCCACCACGGCGCACGACCAGGTGAACCCCGCCCCGATGCCCGCCATGAGGCAGCGCTGCCCCGGCTTGGCGCTGCCCGACTCCGCGAGGTAGGCGAGGCCCGCGATCTGGTCGCCGGCGCCGAGGTGCCCCACGGTCCTGCCCCAGGACCAGGTGGTCGCAGGGAAGTCGATGCCCCAGGGCTGGAGGAACGTCTGGGTGATGCGGCGGCGACCGAAGTGCGGCAACACGAACCAGTCGATGTCGGAGAGTTCGCACCCGGCGTCGTGGAGCGCCCGCTTGAGCACCTCCGACTGGCCCGCCTGCACGCGGGCGAGGCTGTAGGAGGTGCCCACCTCGTTGAGGAATGCCTGCTTGGTCGCCTCCGCGTCCATGGGCTGACGGACTTCGAACGGCTCCGCTCCGAACGGATCGTCGCCCCTGTGCATCTTCTCGAGTTCCGGCTCGGAGACAGTGCACAGGCTGCGCAACTGGGCGAAGCCGGGCCGGCGGGACAGGACGAGCGAGGTGCCGGCGTCGCCGAACACCGTGCCCGGATCGCTGTGCCACCGGTCGTAGCCCGGCTCGCAGAACCGGTCGCCCGTGGTGAGCAGGGCCGAGCTGGTGGGGAGGCCGTTGCCGTCGAGCGCGCGGGCGGCCAGTTCCAGGGCCGCCATCCCACCGTTGGAGAGCTGACGCACCTCGATGGCGGGGCAGCGGTTACCCACCGCCTCACGCTGGATGTAGGAGGCGGGAGCCCAGCAGTCGTGTCCCTGGTAGTGGACGTCGGCGTGCAGGATCAGGTCGATGTCCAGAGGGCCGGTCCCGGAGCGCCGCAGTGCCGTGCGAGCGGCCTCGACCGCCATCTCCGGCGCCGCCGCGCCGTCCGAGACGGCGACGGAGGCCATGTCCGTCTGCCGTGCCAGCCGTTCGTCGAAGTCACCGCGCTCCACGGCGTCCGCGGCCTTCACCCGCCCGGGTATGTGGACGCCGACTCCGGTGATGTACAGGTCCTCGTACCTCATCAGCTGGTGTCTCCTTTCCGCTCCCGTAAGTCCTGCTCTCCAGCCCTCGACGTGGCATGAAGCCACAGGACCAAGATGGAGCATGAAGGGAGGAGAATGCTCTCCGTCCGGTAATCGGAGGGTAATGGGACATCGGTTCCGAAGAGGTGCCCGCGCAATGAACGGGCAGCGTTAACTTCCATGAAATGGAAGCAAAAGACCTGGAGATAGTGCGACAGTTTGTCACAAGCGAACTCGGCAGCGACAACGATAAGCTGGACTCTCTGTCGGATAAACCCCTGCAGTTGTACGAGACGTTCGCTGCGACGGGACTCGCCAACTGGTGGCTGCCCGAGGATGTGGGGGGCCGCGGCCTTCCCCTCGAGAACGGCGTCGAGATCGTCAACGAGCTCTCCTACGGAGATGCCGGCGTGGCCTTCGCGCTGCTGGTGTCGATTCTCGGCAGCAGCATGGTCCAGCTGCACGGATCGGACGACCTCAAGGCCCGCTTCCTCGCGCCCATGGCGGCCGACGGGACGTTCTGTGCCGCGCTGGGCAGCGAGCGCGCGGCGGGCAGTGAGCTGAACAGAATCGAGACGGTCGCCGCGCGGTCCGGCGGGGACCTCGTCCTCACCGGCGAGAAGTTCTTCGCGACCAACGCGGACTTCGCCGACTTCCTCGTCGTCATCGCCAGGGGCGCCGAGGACCCCGACGAGTACCTCGCGGTCGTGGTCCCGAGGGACACGCCGGGGATCGAGATCGTCAAGCGCTGGGACGTCATCGGTCTGCGCGCCTCGCACACCTACGCGGTGCGGCTGGACAACGTCCGGGTGCCCGCCGCCTACTGCCTGCCCGGTTCGGGGCTGCGCCTCCTGGAGACGGGGCTCAACGCCAGCCGCACCCTCATCGCGGCGACCGCGATCGGCGTCGCCAGGCGCATCCGCGATCTCTGCATGACGTACGCCAAGGAGAAGCGGTTCCGCGGGGGTTCTCTGCTCGAAAGCCCGGTGCTTGCGCAGAAGATCGGGCAGATGGAGATGCAGATCGACGTCATGAAGGGCCACTGCCTCAGGGCGGCCCGCGAGTACGACGAGATCATGGCGGGGCCGGACGCCACCAAGGTGTTCACCAGGAAGGGCATCCTGAAGTCGGCGCTGACGGCGAAGCTCTTCTGCGGCCAGGCGGGCTGGAACATCGCGAGTGCCGGGTCCGAGATGTTCGGCGGCCTCGGGTACACACACGAGTTGCCGATCGGGAAACTGCTCAGGGACATGCGGTACGTCTCCCTCGTCGAGGGCGGCGACGACGTGCTGCGTGAACTGCTGTTCAGCCGCTACGTGATACCTGTGTCGCGTCGCTCCTGAGAACCGTGCGCACAGAAATCAGGACCGGCGGGAGATGAGACTCTCGCCGGTCCTACGCATGGTGACCCATTCCGCGCGTGCATGTGACAGGTCGAAAAAGCCCAATGCGCCGATTCGACCGTTCCCCTTTACTCGCGGGAACGGCCGATGAAGATACGGAGAACTTTCGCCGTCAGCACGGCGGCCTTTTTTGTGCCGGACTCAGAGAACCTTCTCCATACCGCCGTCGATCAGATAGTCGGCCCCGGTGATGTAGGAGGCGGCCGGCGAACCCAGGAAAGCGATCAGGTTGGCGACCTCCTGCGGCGTTCCCCACCGCCCCGCCGTGATGTGGGCCATGGCGGGGAACTCCTGCTCGAACTCCTCGAAGGAATCGACACCCCATTCCTTGCTCAGACGGGGCCCGTACTCGTCCCACAGCGGCGTCCTGATCAGCCCGGGAGAGACGGAGTTCACCCGGATTCCCCGCTTGCCGAGGTCGTCCGCCAGTCCCTTGGACCACGCCCGCAGCGCTGCCTTCGACGACGCGTAGAAGTACGGGCCCTGGCCCGGCCACCGGCCGACGCTGGAGGCGATGCTCACCACGGACTCCTTGAGCTGCGGCAGCAGTGCCCGGGTCACCCGGACCGCCGAGTTGAGGTTGAGGTCGAAGCCGCGCTGCCAGACCTCCTCAGTGAGCCCGTCCAGGCCCGTGAGCGGCAGACCGGCCAGCCCGCCGACCCCGTTTACCAGGACGTCGACCCCCTCCGGGAACTCCTCGGCCGCCCGCTCGGCCAGCAGCCTGGCGCCCTCTTCGGTCGTCAGGTCCCCTTCGAAGGTGAGGGCACCGCTCTCCTTCAGCTCCGTGGAGACCTCCACGTCCGCCCCGAGGACGCGCGCCCCCTCCGCCAGTAGCGTGCCGGTCACCGCGGCTCCGATGCCCCGGCCTGCCGCGGTCACTACGACGGTCTTGCCTGCGTATCCGAGATCCATGTCTCACATTTCCTTGTCGGTTCTGGTGTTCGTGTCTGACGTCGGTGGATGGCGTACTGCTCCAGAGCCGGGCTAAACCGGTTGCCGGGACAGCGTCTTGTGGACACGCTCCTGGATCGCGGGGTCCAGCAGCACGGTCGGCGGGTCGAGCAGCCCGAAGACCCGCAGGCAGCTGAGGGCCAGTTGCCCGTCGAAGGTGGCCGCGAACTGGGTCCGCCCCACGAGCTCCAGCGCCTCCAGCATCTCCGGGGTCCGCTCGCCCTGGACCCCGGGGAAACTGAGGTCGCTGAGCAGCGTCATGCCCCACACCGGGTCGACGGCCTGCTCGGCGAGCCGCCGGAAGTAGACGTCCGGCTCCGGAAGCTGCTCTTCCGCACGCAGGTGGTCGGACAGCGCCGAGGCCTGCATCGCGGCGAACGCCATGCCCTGCCCGTAGCGGGGGTTGAGGCTGCACACGGCGTCGCCGAGCACCAGGAGCCCGCGGGGGAAAGAGTCCATGCTTTCGTAGCGGCGCCGCAGAGCGGCCGGGAAGCGGTAGCGCCGCGCCGCCGAGAGAGGCTCGGAGACCTCCAGGACCTCGTGGATGTCGGGGGCCGCCAGGGATTTGGCGAAGGCGTTGAAGCCCTCGGGATCGACCGGCGGGTGGTCACCGAGCACGCCGTAGAGCGTCACCACGACGCGGTCGCCCTCCACCCGCTGGCACGCTCCCCCGCGCGGGGAGTCGGGAGAGGCGAGGACATTGACGCAGACGTCCCCGGCGAAGACGTCGGCGGGCGCCCGTACGATGCGGGTCGCGTACCCCACGTCGACCTTGAGCTTCTCCTCCTCGACCCGGCCGTGGCCGTGCTCCTCCAGCCACACCGGGGTGCGCGAGCCACGCCCCGAGGCGTCCACGACGAGGTCGGCCGCAAGCTTTCCGCCCTTGTCGCCCGCCAGCAGCACTCCGTCGACGACGCTGCCGTCCTCGCTGAAGGAGAGCCCTTCGACGTCCTGTCCGCCGAGCACGGTCACGCGCGGCAGCACCTCCACACGGGCCCGCAGGTGGCGCTCCCTGAAGGTCCGGGAACTGACGACGGTGGACAGGCCGGAGTCCCCCTTGACCAGAGGGCGGCCGGCAATCACCCAGCGCATGTCGCGGCCGATGTCCCCGGCGTGGGCCCCGCCGGCCACCAACTCCTCGCCGAGGCCGGGGAAGAGCTCCTCCGCGATCCGGTGGCCCCGGATCAGGAAGTCGTGCGCGTGTCCGCTCTGCGGAACGCCGCGCCGCTGCTCATCGCCGGTGCCGTCCCGCTCCACGACGGTCACCCGCTCGAAGACGTCGGCCAGTACCCGGGCAGCGAAGAGGCCCGCCGGGCCGGCCCCCACCACGACCGCGTGGCCTTCTGCACAAAACTTCATGGCGAGCGACTCCTCGTGGTCGATTTGCGTGGCCTTCCGAGCCTCTTTCGCAGCAGTCGGAAGAACGCAGCCAAAGTAGGCGCACGCCGCTCACAACACGTCCACCGCCCGAGCACGCTCCGGTGCGAATACGGGATTACCAGCGCATTAGCGGGTGCTGTTTCCCAGCCGGTACAGATTTCCTAGGCTCACATCAACGTGGCGGCACAGCGGGGAAGGGCGGGCGAGCAACCGCACTCCCGCACCGAAGGAGAGACGATGGACTCGACAGCAACGGAACCCCAGCTCACCGAACCGTATCTGACCACCGTGTTGTCGAATGCGGGCCTTGGTGTCGAATACGTGCGAGCCGAAGGAAACACGGTCTTCCATCTCGGTGCCGATGGCGAAGAAGTGCCCGTCACCGACTACTGCGGCGGCTACGCGTCGCTGATCCTGGGCCATAACAACGCGGAGCTCACCGCCCACGCGAAGGCCGTTCTGGACTCCGGGATCCCGGTGTACGCCCAGTTCTCGGGCCACTCCGCCGCCAACCGGCTCGCGGTGCGGCTCAACGAGATCGTCTCGCGCGAGACCGGCACCACCGAGCCCTACTTCGCGCACTTCGCCAGCACCGGCGCCGAGGCGATCGAAACGGCCGTCAAGCACGCCGAGTTCGACCGCGTGCTCAAGGTGTCGGCGCTGATGGGCGAGATCGAGGGGCACGTCCAAGAGGCGCGGGAAGCGGCGAAGGAGGGCCGCCTGCAAGTGGCGGACTCCGCCTTCGCCACGGCCGGCATACAGGCGCCGCCCGCGACCGCCGCCGGATCACCCGCGGAGGCCCTCGAACACCTCCTGGACGCCGTGGCCCGCCGCAACGGCGAAGTCGCGGGCCGCCCTCCGGTGCTGCTGGCCCTGGAAGGTTCGTTCCACGGGAAGCTGACGGGCAGCGTGCAGCTCACTCACAACAGCGCGTTCCGCTCGGCTTTCGGCGGCCTCGGCACCCAGGCGCACTTCGTGCCGCCGAACCAGCCGGACGTCTTCACCAAGACCGTGGACGGCATTCGGGACCAGGCGCGCGTCCTCGACGTGGTCGTCACCGACGACGTCGCCGACGTCGTGGAGCGTGACTTCCCCGCCTTCTGCGCCTTTCTGCTGGAACCGATCCAGGGCGAGGGCGGCATCCGTGTGCTGGACCGCGCCTCGGCGGAGCACCTCCAGAGCGTGGCCGCCGCGGCGGACTGTCCGCTGCTGATCGACGAGATCCAGACGGGTCTCGGCCGCACCGGCGCCTTCCTCGCTTCCTCCCTGGTGGGTCTGCGCGGCGACTACTACGTACTCTCCAAGAGCATGGGCGGCGGCATCGCCAAGAGCTCGGTCGTCCTGGTGCACCAGAAGCGCTACCGCGGCGAGTTCGAGATGGTGCACAGCTCGACCTTCGCCAAGGACGGCTTCTCCACCGCCATCGCCCATAAGGTAGTGGAACTGCTGGAGGCGGACGGTGGCGCGGCGTACCAGCAGGTCGTGGAGCGCGGCGAGATGCTGCGCGCGGCACTCGACCGGGTGCGGGCGGACTATCCCGAAGTCGTCAAGGACACCCGAGGCATGGGCCTGCTCCAGGGCCTGGAACTCCACGACCAGTCCGGCTCCGCCTCCGCGACGATCAGCGGCGCCGCCCAAGGGGGCTTCCTGGGCTACGTCGCGGCCGGCTACCTCCTCGGAGCACACCGCATCAGGGTCCTGCCGACGGCCAGCGCCCCGAACACCTTGCGGTTCGCCCCTTCCCTGCACCTGACGCAGGAGGAGACCGACCACCTGGAAGCGGCGCTGCGCGACCTGTGCGCCGTGTTCCGCGACGCGGACGAGCGACGCCTGACAGGCTGAGGGCTCTCCTCGCTCCCTGTACGGCGGGCTGCCCAGGCACCGATCCTGATCAGCTGTGCGGTGGTCACTCCGCACGACGACCGTGACCAGGCTGCACCGGGCGCCCGGTGCCCGGTGCCCGGTGATGACTGTGCGGGACCGCCCTGCGGCTTCGACGCCGCGCGCCGTTACCTCAGGGCGCGTCTCCCGTCGTCGCGTGCACCGAAGCCACCACCACCTCCGAAGTGACCATCGCCTCCCAAGTCTCCGCTGCTCTCGCAAGTCACGAGATCCGACACAGGAGCCAGATCAGCATGACGGAACCCAGCACACCCGACGATGCGTTCCACGTCTTCGACACCACCCTCCGCGACGGCGCGCAACGCGAGGGCATCAACCTCACCGTCGCGGACAAGCTGACCATCGCTCAGCACCTGGACGACTCCGGTGTCGGCTTCATCGAAGGCGGCTGGCCCGGCGCGAACCCCCGCGACACGGAGTTCTTCGCCCGCGCCAAGCAAGAGATCACCTTCCGGCACGCCCAACTCGTCGCGTTCGGCGCCACCCGCCGCCCGGGCGGCAAGGCGAGCGACGACTTGCAGGTCCAGGCGCTGCTCGCCTCCGGCGCCCCGGTCATCACACTGGTCGCCAAGTCCCACGACCGACACGTGGAGCTGGCCCTGCGCACCACTCGGGAGGAGAACCTGGAGATGGTCCGCGACACCGTCTCCCACCTCGTGGCCCAAGGGCGCCGGGTCTTCGTCGACTGCGAGCACTTCTTCGACGGCTACCGTGCCGACCCCGCCTACGCCAAGTCCGTCGTACGGACCGCCGCCGAGGCAGGTGCCGACGTGGTCGTCCTGTGCGACACCAACGGCGGCATGTTGCCCGCCCAGATCCAGACGACCGTAGCGGCAGTCATCACCGACACCGGCGCGCGCCTCGGCATCCACGCCCACGACGACACCGGTTGTGCGATAGCCAACACCCTGGCCGCCGTCGACGCGGGCGCCACCCACGTGCAGTGCACCGCCAACGGCTACGGCGAGCGCGCCGGCAACGCCAACCTCTTCCCCGTCGTGGCGGCCCTGGAGCTCAAGTACGGCAAGCGGGTCCTGCCCGAGGGCGCGCTGCGCGAGATGACCCGGGTCTCGCACGCCATCGCCGAGGTCGTCAACCTCGCCCCCTCCACCCACCAGCCCTACGTGGGCCTCTCCGCCTTCGCCCACAAGGCGGGCCTGCACGCCTCCGCCATCAAGGTCGATCCCGACCTCTACCAGCACATCGATCCCGACCTGGTGGGCAACCGCAGGCGGATGCTCGTCTCGGACATGGCCGGGCGGGCTTCCATCGAGCTCAAGGGCAAGGAACTCGGCGTCGACCTCGGCGACGACCGCGAGCTGATCGGTCGCGTCGTGGACCGCGTCAAGGCCCGCGAACTCCAGGGCTACACCTACGAGGCGGCCGATGCCTCCTTCGAGCTGCTGCTGCGCGAGGAGGTGGAGGGCCGGGCCCGGCGCTACTTCCGGGTGGAATCCTGGCGGGCCATCATCGAGGACCGCCCCGACAGCACCCACGACAGCGAGGCCACCGTGAAGCTGTGGGCCAAGGGCGAGCGTATCGTCGCGACCGCCGAGGGCAACGGCCCGGTCAACGCCCTGGACGAGGCGCTGCGGGGCGGCCTGGAGCGCATCTACCCCCAGCTCGCCAAGCTGGAGCTGGTGGACTACAAGGTCCGCATCCTGGAGGGCAAGCACGGCACGTCCTCCACTACCCGCGTCCTGATCTCCACCAGCGACAGCGAAGGCGAATGGTCGACCGTCGGCGTCGCCGAGAACGTCATCGCCGCCTCCTGGGGCGCGCTGAAGGACGCGTACACCTACGCACTCCTGCGCGCGGGCATCGAGCCGAGCGAGTAGACCTCACCGACAGCGGGCATGCCTGGGTGTATTGATCACGAACGTTGTTCGCGCTGGTGGGGCTTGATCATGGCGAAGGCGCCCGTGTGTGGCAGGTCAGCGCCACCAGGTAGACAACTTCATGCCGAAGGTGCCCCGGAGGGTGGGACGGGTGGTGAACACGGCTGGTCCTTGCGGTTGCTGCCGAGGGGGTGGGCCGTCGCCCGTCACCACGCTCGGGCAGCTTCGATCAGGAGGCCCCGCACCCGCGCCACCTGCGGGTTGGCGGCGGAGCCGGGGCGCTGCACGAGGTACGCGGTGTTGATCGGCGGGTCCTCGGGGGCGTACAGCTCGACGAGGGCGCCCGAGGACAGTTCGTCCGCGCAGAGGTAGCGCGGCAGCACCGTGAAGCCCGCCCCCGCCGCCACGGCGGAGAGCACGCCGCGCAGGTCGGGCACGGTGACGGCGGCCCGGTGGTCGAGGCGGCGGCCGAAGACGTGGCGCCAGTAGCGGCGGGCGATGGGCAGGTCCTCGGCGTACGTGATCAGGGGCAGGCCGTGCAGCACGCCCGGCCCCTCGGCCGCGATGCGCTCCGCTCCCCCGGTCCGGGCGGCCCAGGGCGGGGCGGCCGTCAGCACGAACTCCTCGTCCATCAGCGGCACGGCCGCCAGGGCCCGGCCGCGCGGCCGGGTGGTCGCGATGACCAGGTCGTGGCGGCCCGCCCGCAGCTCGTCCAGGAGCGGATCGGTGAGCCCGGTCGCGGCACGCAGCAGCAGCCCGTCCGCGACCAGCGGGGCCAGTGCGGGCAGCACCCGCAGGCACATCAGCTCGGCGGGGCCCGCCAGGTGGACGGGGTCGGCCGGGCGCTCACCGGCCGGGACCGTGTCGCCGGTGACCTCGGCCAGGGCGTCCAGCGGGGCGACGATCCTGGCGGCCAGCTCGTCCGCGTACGGCGAGGGGGCGACCCCGCGCGGCAGCCGCTCGAACAGCTCCCGGCCCGCCTGCCGCTCCAGGGTGCGCATCTGGGCGGTGACGGTGGGCTGGGAGAGGCCGAGCAGCCGGGCGGCGGCGGTGAAGGACCCCGAACGGTGCACGGCGAGGAAGGTCCGCAGCAGATTCAGGTCCGCCGGACCCGACTGCCCGGCCGGACCCGGCTGCGGGTCCGCCGTACGGCCCAGTCTCGCGGCCCCATCAGGATCCCTATCTCTCATAGCTGCCAGCCTATTGGAAACCTATGGGTGATCCGTCCTACGGTCGCATGAGTCAGTCCTTACGGGAAATCCCCCGCACACACTCTCTCGATCTACGGAGGCGTACGACATGGCAAAGATCCTTTTCGTGCTGACCGGCGCGGACCACTGGACCCTGGCGGACGGCACGAAGCACCCCACGGGTTTCTGGGCCGAGGAGGCCGTGACCCCGTACGAGACCCTCACCGCCGCCGGTCACGAGGTGGTCGTCGCCACCCCGGGCGGCGTCGTCCCGACCGTGGACCGCGGGAGCCTGGCGCCCGAGTTCAACGGCGGGCAGGAAGGCGCCGACCGGGTCGCGGCCGCACTGAACGCGTTCGAGGAGCTGCGGCGTCCCGTCGCGCTGGAGCACGTGGACCTGGACGCGTACGACGCGGTGTTCTATCCGGGCGGCCACGGGCCGATGGAGGACCTCGCGGTGAACGAGGCCTCCGGCCGGCTGCTCGCCGACACGCTGGCCTCGGGCAAGCCGCTGGGCGTCGTCTGCCACGGTCCGGCGGCGCTGCTGGCCGCGACCGGCCCCGACGGCGCCAACGCGTTCGCCGGCTACCGGCTGACCGGCTTCACCAACGCCGAGGAAGCCCAGGCGGGCTTCGCGGACAAGGCGCGGTGGCTGCTCCAGGACCGGCTGGTGGCGCTAGGCGCGGACTTCCAGGAGGGCGAGCCCTGGGCCCCGTTCATCATCACCGATCGGAACCTGATCACCGGCCAGAACCCGTCCTCGTCGGCCCCGTTGGCCACCGAACTGGTCAACCGGCTCGGCTGACCGTCCGGTCGGCGGTAACGCCGGCCGGACGGCCGGGATGTTCAGATCCAGTCCCGCCGTACGGGCGGCTCGCAGAGTTCCAGCACCACCGCGCCCGTCTCCGACTCGTCCCCGGAGACGGGCCGGACGCGTGCGCCGACCGTCACCAGGTGCGGAGCGGCGCCCACGATCTGGCAGCGGAAGACGAACCCTTCGGGGAACCGCACCAGGGACTCGTTGCGTGCTGCCTCGGTGTAGCGGTGGACCACGGCGGTCCGGACGACCACGCCGTGGTCGGTAGTGCGTTCCGGCTCCAGTTCGCTGGACGCGCACACCGGGCACAGCAGCCGCCGGAAGGAGGCGGTGCCGCACCAGCGGCAGCGGTGATAGGAGAGGCCGCACTCCTCGTGCGCCTTTTGGATGGTGCCCATTCCTGTCTGGGACACGGCTCGACCCCCTGCGCTCGACTCGAACGCGCCGCACCTGCACTGCCGGCGCGTCCGCACCATATGGCACTGAGTGCCGGACAGTAAAGGCACTGGGTGCCCATTGGTACTCAGTTCTCTCCGACGGCCGCCTCGATCTGCTGCACGACGCGCCACATCGGGGCGCCCTTCCGCGCGACCATCACGATCACCTCCCCGTCCGCGCCCCCTCCCTCACTGTGGGAGACGGGGAAGGGAACGGCAGGTGCGGGAGCGACGGACCGCCCCCACACCTCGCGCACCAGGGCGAGCGCATGGTCGACGGCCGCCTCGGGGTCGCCCGCCCCGCCCGAACGCAGCCACAGCCGCAGCCCGTTGTTGTGTGCGGCGACCACGGAAGCGGCGGTCACCTCGGCCCGCAGCTCCCCGTCGCCGCCCTCGCCGAACCGGCCCCGCAGATGGCCGGCGAGGGTCTGTTCGTAGCGGCGCACCACGGACAGTTCGTACGTCCGCAGTCCCGGCACCTCCCGGGTGAGCCGGTAGCGCTGTACGGAGAACTCGGGGTTGGCCGCGTACATCCGCAGCACAATCCGCGCGGCGTCGCACACCGCGCCGACCGGGTCGCCGTCGTCGGCGGCGGCCAGGAACTCGGTCATCTCGGCGAGGCAGCGCTCGTGGTCCGGGAAGACCGCGTCCTCCTTGGACGGGAAGTAGCGGAAGAACGAACGCCGGCCCACTCCGGCCCGCGCCACGATGTCGTCGACGGTCGTCCGCTCGAAGCCCCGCTCCAGGAAGAGCTGGAAGGCCGCCTGCGCGAGCACCTCCCGCATGGGCGCCTTCTTCTCGGGCTTCTCGGGTCCTCGTGCCTCGCTCATGCGGCGAAACGTAGCACCGGAAGGACGGTTTTGGCACTGGGTACCTTTACAGAGGGTACTGAGTGCCATAATCTCTCCATCAGTACGAATGACACCCAGGTGGGACCACACCCAGGTAGGCAGGAGAGCCGGCGTGAGCTTGAGGATCGTTGTCTGTGTGAAGTACGTGCCCGACGCGACCGGTGACCGGCGTTTCGCCGATGACCTGACGCTGGA
>NZ_JBHXJG010000180.1:0-15211 GCF_042723425.1 Streptomyces sp. NPDC058375
TTTCTGCTGTGGGGTCGGGCCCCGCTCGCTCAGCCCTCGTCGTGGGAGACGGCGCGGCGCGCGTCCGCGTCCAGCACGCCCCAGCTGATGAGCTGCTCCGTCAGCACGGACGGCGACTGGTCGTAGATCACGGCGAGCGTGCGCAGGTCGTCCTGGCGGATCGAGAGCACCTTGCCGTTGTAGTCACCGCGCTGGCTCTGGATGGTCGCCGCGTAGCGCTGCAGCGGACCGGCCTTCTCCGGCGGGACGTGGGCGAGGCGCTCCAGGTCCAGGACGAGCTTCGGCGGCGGCTCGGCGGCTCCGCCCGGCGTCGTGCCGGGCAGCAGCTCCTGCACCGGAACCCCGTAGAAATCCGCCAGCTCGGCGAGGCGCTGCACGGTCACGGCACGGTCGCCGCGCTCGTACGAACCGACCACGACGGCCTTCCAGCGGCCCTGGGACTTCTCCTCCACGCCGTGGAGGGAGAGGCCCTGCTGGGTGCGGATGGCACGGAGTTTGGCCCCGAGCTGTTTTGCGTATTCGCTGGACATATGGCTCCCCGGACGCTGGAACAGTGTGCGGCTCCGCCGCGTGGCTGGTAACTCACTGTGAGGTTACGCAGCGTTACTTGGATGCGTCAAGCCGAATGGTCCGGACCGGCACCTCCCGGGGGCGGGGCCAGGGCCGAGCACAAGCCCTGGTAGCGTGGATGACGCAATTTCGACGTCCTTTAACGATCCGTCCCGTGAGGCGGAGAAGGAGGTCCGTTTCTTATGGACGCACAGCACGACGACACCGGCAACGCGGCGCGCCCCGTTCTCGAGGCCCCCGACATCGCCCGTGTTCTGACCCGTATCGCCCACGAGATCGTCGAACGCGCCAAGGGCGCCGACGACGTGGTGCTGCTCGGCATCCCGACCCGGGGCGTCTTCCTCGCCCGTCGGCTCGCCGACAAACTCGAACAGATCACCGGCCGGAAGACGCCGGTCGGATCGCTCGACATCACCATGTACCGCGACGACCTGCGGCTGCGCCCGGCGCGCGCCCTGGCCCGCACCGACATCCCCGGCGAGGGGATCGAGGGCAGCCTGGTCGTCCTGGTCGACGACGTGCTCTTCTCCGGCCGCACGATCCGCGCCGCCCTCGACGCGCTCGGCGACATCGGCCGCCCCCGCGCGGTGCAGCTCGCGGTCCTCGTCGACCGCGGCCACCGGGAGCTCCCGATCCGCGCGGACTACGTCGGCAAGAACCTCCCCACGTCGCTGCGGGAGACGGTCAAGGTCCAGCTCGCCGAGGAGGACGGCCGCGACGCCGTGCTGCTCGGCGTCAAGCAGGCCGCACCCGCGGACGCGCAGTAGCCCGAACCCTCCCGTACGCCCTTGAGGGGACGTACGGCGCCCTTCTGCGCGCCCGCATGCCTGAAACCCCCTCCAGCCACCCGGAGAACCCCAGATGAAGCGTCACCTCATCTCGGCCGCCGACCTCACCCGCGACGACGCCGTCCTGATCCTCGACACCGCCGAGGAGATGGCCCGGGTCGCGGACCGGCCGATCAAGAAGCTCCCCACCCTGCGCGGCCGTACCGTCGTCAACCTCTTCTTCGAGGACTCGACCCGTACCCGCATCTCCTTCGAGGCTGCCGCCAAGCGGCTGTCCGCCGACGTCATCAACTTCTCCGCCAAGGGCTCCTCCGTCTCCAAGGGCGAGTCCCTGAAGGACACCGCGCTCACCCTGGAGGCGATGGGCGCCGACGCCGTCGTCATCCGGCACGGCGCCTCCGGAGCCCCCTACCGGCTCGCCACCTCCGGCTGGATCGACGGAGCCGTGGTCAACGCCGGGGACGGCACCCACGAGCACCCCACCCAGGCCCTGCTGGACGCCTTCACCATGCGCCGCCGGCTCGTCGGCCCCGACGCCGGGCTCGGCCGCGACCTGGACGGCCGCCGCATCACGATCGTCGGCGACATCCTGCACAGCCGCGTCGCCCGCTCCAACGTCCACCTGCTGACCACGCTCGGCGCGCACGTCACCCTGGTGGCCCCGCCCACCCTCGTCCCCGTGGGCGTCGAGCAGTGGCCCTGCGACGTCAGCTACAGCCTCGACGACGTGCTGGCGAAGTCCGACGCGGTCATGATGCTGCGTGTGCAGCGCGAACGGATGAACGCCGCCTACTTCCCGACCGAGCGCGAATACTCCCGCCGCTACGGCCTGGACGGCGAGCGGATGGCGAAGATGCCCGAACACGCCATCGTCATGCACCCCGGCCCCATGGTCCGCGGCATGGAGATCACCGCCGAGGTCGCCGACTCCGACCGCTGCACGGTCGTCGAGCAGGTCGCCAACGGCGTCTCCATCCGCATGGCCGTGCTCTACCTGCTGCTCGGCGGCTCCGACACCGCGCTGTCCGCCGCCCCCGCCCGTACCGAGGAGAACAAGTAACCATGAGCAAGATTCTTATCCGCGGTGCGCGGATCCTCGGCGGCGAGCCGCAGGACGTCCTGATCGACGGCGAGACCGTCGCCGAGGTCGGCACCGGCCTCGACGCCGCCGATGCCACCGTGATCGAGGCCGAGGGGCAGATCCTGCTGCCCGGCCTCGTCGACCTGCACACCCATCTGCGCGAGCCGGGCCGCGAGGACTCCGAGACCGTCCTCACCGGCACCAAGGCCGCGGCCGTCGGCGGCTTCACCGCCGTGCACGCCATGGCCAACACCTTCCCCGTCGCCGACACCGCCGGCGTCGTCGAGCAGGTCTGGCGGCTCGGCAAGGAGTCCGGCTACTGCGACGTGCAGCCCGTCGGCGCCGTCACCGTCGGCCTGGAGGGCAAGCAGCTCGCCGAGCTCGGCGCGATGCACGACTCCGCCGCCGGGGTGAGGGTCTTCTCCGACGACGGCAAGTGCGTCGACGACGCCGTGATCATGCGCCGCGCCCTGGAGTACGTGAAGGCCTTCGACGGGGTCGTCGCCCAGCACGCCCAGGAGCCCCGCCTCACCGAGGGCGCCCAGATGAACGAGGGCATCGTCTCGGCCGAGCTGGGACTCGGCGGCTGGCCCGCCGTCGCCGAGGAGTCGATCATCGCCCGCGACGTCCTCCTCGCCGCCCACGTCGGCTCCCGCGTCCACATCTGCCACCTCTCCACCGCCGGCTCCGTGGAGATCGTCCGCTGGGCCAAGTCCAAGGGCTGGAACGTCACCGCCGAGGTCACCCCGCACCACCTTCTCCTCACCGACGAGCTGGTCCGCACCTACAACCCGGTCTACAAGGTGAACCCGCCGCTGCGCACCGAGGCCGACGTCCTGGCCCTGCGCGAGGCGCTCGCCGACGGCACGATCGACTGCGTCGCCACCGACCACGCCCCGCACCCGCACGAGGACAAGGACTGCGAGTGGGCCGCGGCCGCCATGGGCATGGTGGGCCTGGAGACCGCGCTCTCGGTCGTCCAGCAGACGATGGTGGACACCGGTCTGATCGACTGGGCGGGCGTCGCCGACCGCATGTCCTTCCGCCCCGCGGCCATCGGCCGGCTCGAAGGACACGGCCGCCCCGTCTCGGCGGGTGAGCCCGCCAACCTCACTCTGGTCGATCCGGCATACCGTGGAGCAGTGGACCCCGCGGGCTTCGCGTCCCGCAGCCGCAACACCCCCTACGAGGGCCGTGAGCTGCCGGGCCGCGTCACCCACACCTTCCTGCGGGGCCGTGCCACGGTCGTCGACGGGAAGCTCGCGTGACAACTCTGACCCCCCTGTACCACCTGGCCGCCGAGCAGAAGTCGGCGGAAGTGACGGACTGGGCCGCCCGCATCGCCTGGGTGATCGGCCTGTTCGTCTTCATCGCCCTCGTCTACTGGCTGATGCGCCAGGGCTGGAAGTGGCGCGCCAGCCTCCAGTCGGACCTGCCGGAGCTCCCGGCCACCCCCGAGGACTTCGCCGACGACGAGACGCTGCTGACGCTTCAGGGGCGCTACCACGCCTCCACCACCGCAGGGCAGTGGCTCGACCGGATCGTCGCGCACGGGCTCGGCACCCGCAGCCGTACCGAGCTGACGCTCACCGCCGGCGGCCTGGACGTCGTACGCCCCGGAGCGGCCGACTTCTTCATCCCGGCCGACGCCCTGCGCGAGGCCCGCCTCGACAAGGCGCTCGCGGGCAAGGTCCTCCCCGAGGGCGGCCTCCTGATCATCACCTGGGCGCACGGCGAGACGCTGATCGACTCCGGCTTCCGCTCCGACCACGCCGCCGAGCACCAGGCCTGGGTCGACGCCGTCAACCGGATCGCCGGCGCCCCGGCCGCCACGGAACTCACCAGCACCTCTACGGAAGGCACCGCACGATGACGATCTCCACCCGGGGGGACCAGACCCCCGCCGTACTCGTCCTGGAGGACGGTCGCGCCTTCCGCGGCCGCGCCTACGGGGCCGTGGGGGAGACCTTCGGCGAAGCGGTGTTCTCCACCGGCATGACCGGCTACCAGGAAACGCTGACCGACCCCTCCTACCACCGCCAGGTCGTCGTCATGACGGCCCCGCACGTCGGCAACACCGGCGTCAACGACGAGGACCCCGAGTCCGGTCGTATCTGGGTCTCCGGCTACGTCGTCCGCGACCCCGCCCGCAAGCCCTCCAACTGGCGCTCGCAGCGCTCGCTGGACGAGGAGCTGGCCGCCCAGGGCGTCGTCGGCATCAGCGGCGTCGACACCCGCGCCCTCACCCGCCACCTGCGCGAGCGCGGCGCGATGCGCGTCGGGATCTTCTCCGGCGAGGCCATCCCCGACGAGGGCACCCTCCTCGCCAAGGTCCGCCAGGCCCCCGAGATGACCGGCGCCGACCTCTCCGCCGAAGTGGCGACGAAGGAGGCGTACGTCGTCCCCGCGATCGGCACGAAGAAGTTCACCGTCGCCGCGATCGACCTCGGCATCAAGGGCATGACCCCGCACCGGATGGCCGAACGCGGCATCGAGGTGCACGTCCTGCCCGCCACCGCCACCGTGGAGGAGGTGTACGCGGTCCAGCCCGACGGCGTCTTCTTCTCCAACGGCCCCGGCGACCCGTCCGCCGCCGACCATCCGGTCGCCCTCATGCGCGGTGTCCTGGAGCGTTCCACCCCGCTCTTCGGCATCTGCTTCGGCAACCAGATCCTCGGCCGCGCGCTCGGCTTCGGCACGTACAAGCTGAAGTACGGCCACCGCGGCATCAACCAGCCGGTGCAGGACCGCACCACCGGCAAGGTCGAGGTCACCGCGCACAACCACGGCTTCGCCGTCGACGCCCCGCTCGACAAGGTCTCCGACACCGGGTTCGGCCGCGCCGAGGTCTCCCACGTCTGCCTGAACGACCAGGTGGTCGAGGGGCTCCAGCTCCTGGACCGGCCCGCGTTCAGCGTCCAGTACCACCCCGAGGCGGCCGCCGGCCCGCACGACGCCGCGTACCTCTTCGACCGCTTCGTATCCCTGATGGAGGACCAGCGTGCCTAAGCGCTCCGATATCCAGTCCGTCCTGGTCATCGGCTCCGGTCCGATCGTCATCGGCCAGGCCGCCGAGTTCGACTACTCCGGCACCCAGGCCTGCCGCGTCCTCAAGGCCGAGGGCCTGCGCGTCATCCTGGTGAACTCCAACCCGGCGACGATCATGACCGACCCGGAGATCGCCGACGCCACCTACGTGGAGCCGATCACCCCCGAGTTCGTCGAGAAGATCATCGCCAAGGAGCGCCCCGACGCACTCCTGCCCACCCTCGGCGGTCAGACCGCGCTGAACACCGCGATCTCCATGCACGACAACGGCGTCCTGGAGAAGTACGGCGTCGAGCTCATCGGCGCCAACGTCGAGGCGATCAACAAGGGCGAGGACCGCGACCTCTTCAAGGGCGTCGTCGAGGCCGTCAAGGAGAAGATCGGCTACGGCGAGTCCGCCCGCTCCGTCATCTGCCACTCCATGGACGACGTCATCGCCGGCGTCGACACCCTCGGCGGCTACCCCGTCGTCGTCCGCCCCTCCTTCACCATGGGCGGCGCCGGCTCCGGCTTCGCCCACGACGAGGAGGAGCTGCGCCGCATCGCCGGACAGGGCCTCACGCTCTCCCCGACCACCGAGGTGCTCCTGGAGGAGTCCATCCTCGGCTGGAAGGAGTACGAGCTGGAGCTGATGCGCGACCGGAACGACAACGTCGTGGTCGTCTGCTCCATCGAGAACTTCGACCCGATGGGCGTCCACACCGGCGACTCCATCACCGTCGCCCCGGCGATGACGCTCACCGACCGCGAGTACCAGCGGCTGCGCGACGTCGGCATCGCGATCATCCGCGAGGTCGGCGTCGACACCGGCGGCTGCAACATCCAGTTCGCCATCGACCCCGCCGACGGCCGGGTCATCGTCATCGAGATGAACCCGCGCGTCTCCCGCTCCTCGGCGCTCGCCTCCAAGGCCACCGGCTTCCCGATCGCCAAGATCGCCGCCAAGCTGGCCGTGGGCTACACCCTGGACGAGATCCCCAACGACATCACCGAGAAGACGCCGGCCTCCTTCGAGCCGACCCTCGACTACGTCGTCGTCAAGGCCCCGCGCTTCGCCTTCGAGAAGTTCCCCTCCGCCGACTCCACCCTCACCACCACCATGAAGTCGGTGGGCGAGGCCATGGCGATCGGCCGGAACTTCACCGAGGCCCTCCAGAAGGCCCTGCGCTCGCTGGAGAAGAAGGGCTCGCAGTTCGCCTTCACCGGCCCGGTCGGCGACAAGGCCGAGCTGCTTGCCGAGGCGGTCCGCCCCACCGACGGCCGCATCAACACCGTCATGCAGGCGATCCGCGCCGGAGCCACCCAGGAAGAGGTCTTCGACGCCACGAAGATCGACCCCTGGTTCGTCGACCAGCTCTTCCTGATCAAGGAGATCGCCGACGAGCTGGCCTCCGCCGAACGCCTGGATGCCGACCTGATCGCCGAGGCCAAGCGGCACGGCTTCTCCGACGTCCAGATCGGCGAGATCCGCGGGCTGCGCGAGGACGTCGTCCGCGAGGTCCGGCACGCGCTCGGCATCCGCCCGGTCTACAAGACGGTCGACACCTGCGCCGCCGAGTTCGCCGCGAAGACGCCGTACTTCTACTCCTCCTACGACGAGGAGAGCGAGGTCGCGACCCGCACCAAGCCGGCCGTGATCATCCTCGGCTCGGGCCCCAACCGCATCGGGCAGGGCATCGAGTTCGACTACTCCTGCGTGCACGCCTCCTTCGCCCTGAGCGACGCGGGCTACGAGACCGTCATGGTCAACTGCAACCCGGAGACCGTCTCCACCGACTACGACACCTCCGACCGGCTCTACTTCGAGCCGCTCACCCTGGAGGACGTCCTGGAGATCGTGCACGCCGAATCGCTGGCGGGCCCGATCGCCGGTGTCATCGTGCAGCTCGGCGGCCAGACCCCGCTCGGCCTCTCCCAGGCGCTCAAGGACAACGGCGTGCCCGTCGTCGGCACCTCCCCGGAGGCGATCCACGCCGCCGAGGACCGGGGCGCCTTCGGCCGGGTCCTCGCCGAGGCCGGACTGCCCGCACCCAAGCACGGCACCGCCACCACCTTCGCCGAGGCCAAGGCCATCGCCGACGAGATCGGCTACCCCGTCCTCGTACGGCCGTCCTACGTCCTCGGCGGGCGCGGCATGGAGATCGTGTACGACGAGACGCGCCTCGCCTCGTACATCTCCGAGTCCACCGAGATCAGCCCCACCCGGCCGGTCCTGGTCGACCGCTTCCTCGACGACGCCATCGAGATCGACGTGGACGCCCTCTACGACGGCCACGAGCTCTACCTCGGCGGCGTCATGGAGCACATCGAGGAAGCCGGCATCCACTCCGGCGACTCGGCCTGCGCCCTGCCCCCGATCACGCTCGGCGGCTTCGACATCAAGCGGCTGCGCGCCTCCACCGAGGGCATCGCCAAGGGCGTCGGCGTGCTCGGACTGATCAACATCCAGTTCGCGCTCTCCGGCGACATCCTGTACGTCCTGGAGGCCAACCCGCGCGCCTCCCGCACGGTCCCCTTCACCTCGAAGGCCACCGCCGTCCCGCTCGCCAAGGCCGCAGCCCGCATCTCGCTGGGCGCGACCATCGCCGAGCTGCGCGAGGAGGGCCTGCTGCCGAAGACCGGCGACGGCGGCACCCTGCCGCTGGACGCGCCGATCTCCGTCAAGGAGGCCGTGATGCCGTGGTCGCGCTTCCGCGACATCCACGGCCGGGGCGTCGACACGGTGCTCGGCCCGGAGATGCGCTCCACCGGTGAGGTCATGGGCATCGACTCGGTCTTCGGCACGGCGTACGCCAAGTCGCAGGCCGGCGCGTACGGCCCGCTGCCCACCAAGGGCCGCGCGTTCATCTCGGTCGCCAACCGGGACAAGCGCTCGATGATCTTCCCGGCCCGCGAGCTGGTCGCCCACGGTTTCGAGCTGATGGCCACCTCCGGCACCGCCGAGGTCCTCAAGCGCAACGGCATCAACGCCACGATCGTGCGCAAGCAGTCCGAGGGCCCCGGCCCGAACGGCGAGAAGACGATCGTCCAGCACATCCACGACGGCGAGGTCGACCTCATCGTCAACACGCCGTACGGCACCGGCGGCCGGCTCGACGGCTACGACATCCGCACCGCGGCCGTCGCCCGCTCCGTACCGTGCCTGACCACGGTCCAGGCGCTCGCCGCCGCGGTCCAGGGCATCGACGCCCTCAACCACGGCGACGTAGGCGTCCGTTCCCTCCAGGAACACGCGGAACACTTGACCGCGGCCCGCGACTAGCCGCCCGGAGAGGGGGACACCGGAAACGGTGTCCCCCTCTTTGCGAGCCCAGTTGACTCTTCGCGAGTCCTGTCGAGCACATCGAGCACCAAGGACACCTCTTCATGTACAAGCTCTTCTTCCGGCTGGTCTTCAAGCGGATGGACCCCGAGCAGGCCCACTACGCCGCCTTCCGCTGGATCCGCCTCGCCGCCCGGATCCCCGTCCTGCGCACCTTCGTCGCCGCCGCCCTCGCCCCCCGTTACCAGGCGCTGCGCACCGAGGCCCTCGGCCTGCGGATGCACGGCCCCTTCGGGCTCGCCGCCGGCTTCGACAAGAACGCCGTCGCGATCGACGGCATGGCGATGCTCGGCTTCGACCACATCGAGATCGGCACCGTCACCGGCGAACCGCAGCCCGGCAACCACAAGAAGCGCCTCTTCCGGCTCGTCGCCGACCGTGCGCTGATCAACCGCATGGGCTTCAACAACGAGGGCTCCGCCGCCGTCGCCGCCCGCCTCGCCGCCCGCAACCCCGTCTTCCGCACCACGGTCGGCGTCAACATCGGCAAGACCAAGGTCGTCGCCGAGGCCGAGGCCGCCGCGGACTACGTCAAGTCCACCGAGGCGCTGGCCGCCCACGCCGACTACCTGGTCGTCAACGTCTCCTCACCCAACACCCCGGGCCTGCGCAACCTTCAGGCCACCGAGTCGCTGCGCCCGCTGCTCACCGCCGTACGCGAGGCCGCCGACCGCACCGTCACCACCCGGCGCGTCCCGCTGCTCGTCAAGATCGCCCCGGACCTCGCGGACGAGGACGTCGACGCCGTCGCCGACCTCGCCGTGGAGCTGGGCCTCGACGGCATCATCGCCACCAACACCACCATCGCCCGCGAGGGCCTGGGTCTGAAGTCCGGCCCGGAACTGCTGGGGGAGACCGGCGGACTCTCCGGCGCCCCCCTCAAGGCACGCTCGCTGGAGGTCCTGAGCCGCCTGTATGCCCGTGTGGGGGACCGGATCACCCTGGTGGGCGTCGGAGGCATCGAGAACGCCGAGGACGCCTGGCAGCGCATCCTCGCCGGGGCCACCCTCGTCCAGGGCTACAGCGCCTTCGTCTACGAAGGTCCCTTCTACGCCCGCGCGATCCACAAGGGCCTCGCGGCCCGGCTCGCCACTTCCCCGTACGCCACCCTCGCCGAGGCCGTCGGCGCCGAGACCCGGGAGAAGGCCGCCCTGTGACCCTCGAACCCTTCGGCGCCCGCCTGCGCCACGCCATGGACACCCGCGGGCCGCTCTGCGTCGGCATTGACCCGCACGCGTCGCTGCTCACCTCCTGGGGCCTGAACGACGACATCGCCGGCCTGGAGCGCTTCACCCGGACCGTCGTGGAGGCGCTGGCCGACCGGGTCGCCGTGCTCAAGCCGCAGTCCGCGTTCTTCGAGCGGTTCGGCTCGCGCGGTGTCGCCGTCCTGGAGAAGGCCGTCGAGGAGGCGCGGGCGGCCGGCGCGCTCGTCCTGATGGACGCCAAGCGCGGCGACATCGGCTCCACCATGGGCGCGTACGCGGCGACCTACCTGGACAAGGACTCGCCGCTCTTCTCGGACGCGGTGACGGTCTCCCCGTACCTGGGCTTCGGCTCGCTGCGCCCGGCTCTGGACGCTGCCGCCGTCTCCGGCGCGGGCGTCTTCGTCCTCGCCCTCACCTCCAACCCGGAGGGCGCCGAGGTCCAGCGGGCCACGGCCGCCGACGGCCGCTCGCTCGCCCAGCTGATGCTCGACCACATGGCCGCCGAGAACGCGGGGGCGGCTCCGCTCGGCTCGGTCGGCGCGGTGGTCGGCGCGACGCTCGGCGACGCGGGGGTGGACCTGGCGATCAACGGGCCGCTGCTCGCGCCCGGCATCGGCGCCCAGGGGGCGACCCCCGCGGATCTTCCGGCGGTGTTCGGCGACGCGGTGGGCAACGTGGTGCCCAGCGTGAGCCGGGGCGTGCTGCGCCACGGCCCGGACGCGTCCGGGCTGCGCGAAGCAGCCGAACGCTTCGCGGACGAGGTCCGCAGCGCCGTATCCGGCAGCTGACCCTGACACGTTTACAGCGTGTTGACGAATTACTGACGGGAAACCTGGTCGATATGTCGGGAAAATCCTGGTCGGCCACAGCTGACCAGGACTTTTCGTCTGTTCTCGCTGACTACAGCGGCCCTTGCCGCTAGTCTCCGTCGAAGAGCGGCCGAGCACAGTGTGTTCGTCGCTCACCTGGTGGGGTGGCGTCGAGCTTCCCCGCGGGTCCGTATCCGACAGATCGACATCCGAGGTGACGTAGGCGTGGCTCTTCCGCCCCTTACCCCTGAACAGCGCGCAGCCGCGCTCGAAAAGGCCGCCGCGGCTCGCCGGGAGCGGGCCGAGGTCAAGAATCGACTCAAGCACTCCGGCGCCTCCCTCCACGAGGTCATCAAGCAGGGCCAGGAGAACGACGTCATCGGGAAGATGAAGGTCTCCGCACTGCTGGAATCCCTGCCGGGCGTCGGCAAGGTCCGCGCCAAGCAGATCATGGAGCGTCTCGGCATCTCCGAGAGCCGCCGGGTCAGGGGTCTTGGCTCCAACCAGATCGCATCCCTGGAGCGTGAGTTCGGCGGCAGTCCCGCCTGACGTTCTCAGGCACTCCTGAGAACCTGGATAATCGCCCCATGGCTGCAACATCCCGGGGGACGTCCCCCGTACCCCCGGACGTACGTCCGCGGCTGACCGTGCTCTCCGGCCCCTCGGGGGTCGGCAAGAGCACGGTCGTCGCTCATATGCGCACCGTGCACCCCGAGGTCTGGCTCTCCGTTTCGGCGACGACACGCAAGCCGCGCCCCGGGGAGCGCAACGGTGTCCACTACTTCTTCGTGGACGACGAGGAGTTCGACAAGCTCGTCGCCAACGGCGAACTGCTGGAGTGGGCCGAGTTCGCGGGCAACCGCTACGGCACCCCCCGCCGCGCCGTGCTGGACCGCCTGGAGGCGGGCGAGCCGGTCCTGCTGGAGATCGACCTCCAGGGCGCCCGGCTGGTCCGGCAGTCGATGGACGACGCGCGTCTGGTCTTCCTGGCCCCGCCGAGCTGGGACGAGCTGGTGCGCCGGCTCACCGGCCGGGGCACCGAGGCCCCCGAGGTCATCGAGCGCCGGCTCGCCGCCGCGAAGGTCGAGCTGGCCGCCGAGGCGGAGTTCGATACGACGCTCGTCAACACCTCCGTCGAGGACGTGGCACGCGAGCTGCTAACGTTGATGCTTCAGGCCTAGATCTCTGCGATCGTCCAGATCTCATTGATCTTTGATCTACACCCCCTTCGGAAGGCAGAGAGTGTCCTCTTCCATCACCACGCCCGAGGGCATCATCAACCCGCCGATTGATGAGCTCCTCGAGGCCACCGACTCGAAGTACAGCCTGGTGATCTACGCGGCCAAGCGCGCCCGCCAGATCAACGCGTACTACTCGCAGCTCGGTGAAGGCCTCCTCGAGTACGTCGGTCCGCTCGTCGACACCCACGTGCACGAGAAGCCGCTGTCGATCGCGCTCCGCGAGATCAACGCCGGTCTGCTGACCTCCGAGGCCATCGACGGCCCCGCGCAGTAACGCAGCAGCACCACAGCACCTTCACTCCAGGCCCGGCGGCCCGTCCGCCGGGCCTGAGGTGTGTCCGGGGCCGGATGAACGCGCCGCGTGCGGTGAGGCAGCATGGGACGCACATGTTGCCGTTACGGTGCCGAGTGCGGGGAGACGCAGTGGACAAGCCGAAGGTGGTCCTGGGGGTCAGCGGGGGCATCGCCGCCTACAAGGCGTGCGAGCTGCTGCGCCGGCTGACCGAGTCCGGCCACGATGTACGGGTCGTGCCGACCGCCGCGTCGCTGCACTTCGTGGGGGCGGCCACCTGGTCGGCGCTCTCCGGTCACCCGGTCTCCGACGAGGTCTGGCAGGACGTCCACGAGGTCCCGCACGTGCGGATCGGGCAGGAGGCCGACCTTGTGGTGGTCGCCCCGGCCACCGCGGACATGCTGGCCAAGGCCGCGCACGGGCTCGCCGACGACCTGCTCACCAATACGCTGCTGACCGCCCGCTGTCCGGTGGTCTTCGCCCCCGCCATGCACACCGAGATGTGGGAGCACCCGGCCACCCAGGAGAACGTCGCCACCCTGCGCCGCCGGGGCGCCGTCGTCATCGAACCCGCCGTCGGGCGGCTCACCGGCGTCGACACCGGCAAGGGACGGCTGCCCGACCCGGGTGAGATCTTCGAGGTCTGCCGCCGGGTGCTGGCGCGCGGGGTCACCGAGCCCGACCTCGCGGGCCGCCATGTGGTGATCAGCGCCGGCGGCACCCGCGAGCCGCTCGACCCGGTGCGCTTCCTGGGCAACCGCTCCTCCGGCAAGCAGGGCTACGCGCTGGCGCGCACCGCCGTGGCCCGGGGGGCCAGGGTCACCCTGATCGAGGCCAACACCGGGCTGCCCGACCCGGCCGGGGCCGACGTCCTGCGGGTCGGCACGGCCGTCCAGCTGCGCGAGGCCGTGGTGAAGGCCGCCCCCGACGCGGACGTCGTGGTGATGGCGGCCGCGGTGGCCGACTTCCGCCCTGCCGAGTACGCCACCGGCAAGATCAAGAAGAAGGACGGCGAGGAGGCGCCCGCGGTCACCCTCGTCCGCAACCCCGACATCCTCGCCGAGGTCTCCGGGGAGCGGGCCCGGCCGGACCAGATCGTCGTCGGATTCGCCGCCGAGACCGACGACGTGCTGGCCAACGGCCGTGCGAAGCTCCGCCGCAAGGGCTGCGACCTCCTCGTGGTCAACGAGGTGGGGGAGCGCAGGACCTTCGGCTCGGAGGAGAACGAAGCGGTCGTCCTCGCCGCGGACGGCCAGGAGACGCCGGTGCCGTACGGCCCCAAGGAAGCGCTTGCCGACACGGTCTGGGATCTGGTTTCCGTCAGGTTCCAGCCGATTTCATAATCAACCCTCCGGGTGAGCTAAATCGCCCCATAAGCCTCAAAGTGGCGGTCGGGGAGGGCGGATTGTCCTACTGGTGTCTTGCGTGGCGCACGTCACGAACCTCCCAAAGGGCGAGACACCTGGCCCGACCGCCGGATGTGACCGATAAACTGGCCGACGATACGCACCGAGCGCAGCTCTCGGACGTATCACCCATGATCAGCCAGCAGCCGCTGCAACCCCAGGGAGCGATGTGTCCCGCCGTCTCTTCACCTCGGAATCCGTCACCGAGGGTCACCCCGACAAGATCGCTGACCAGATCAGCGACACGATTCTCGACGCGCTCCTGCGCGAGGACCCCTCCTCGCGCGTCGCCGTCGAGACCTTGATCACCACTGGTCTGGTGCATGTCGCGGGCGAGGTCACCACCAAGGCCTACGCCGACATCCCCAACCTCGTGCGCAACAAGGTTCTGGAGATCGGTTACGACTCCTCCAAAAAGGGCTTCGACGGTGCTTCCTGTGGCGTCTCGGTCTCGATCGGCGCGCAGTCGCCGGACATCGCGCAGGGCGTCGACACCGCCTATGAGAAGCGGGTCGAGGGCGACGAGGACGAGCTCGACAAGCAGGGCGCGGGCGACCAGGGCCTGATGTTCGGCTATGCCTGCGACGAGACGCCGGAGCTCATGCCGCTCCCGATCCACATCGCGCACCGCCTCTCCCGGCGGCTGTCCGAGGTGCGCAAGAACGGGACCATCCCCTACCTGCGCCCCGACGGCAAGACCCAGGTCACCATCGAGTACGACGGTGATAAGGCGGTCCGGCTGGACACGGTGGTCGTCTCCTCGCAGCACGCCTCCGACATCGACCTGGACTCGCTGCTCGCGCCCGACATCCGCGAGTTCGTCGTCGAGCACGTGCTCGCGCAGCTCGTCGAGGACGGCATCAAGCTGGACACCGAGGGCTACCGCCTCCTGGTGAACCCGACCGGCCGTTTCGAGATCGGCGGCCCGATGGGCGACGCCGGCCTCACCGGCCGCAAGATCATCATCGACACCTACGGCGGCATGGCCCGCCACGGTGGCGGCGCCTTCTCGGGCAAGGACCCGTCCAAGGTCGACCGCTCCGCGGCGTACGCGATGCGCTGGGTCGCGAAGAACGTGGTTGCCGCCGGTCTCGCCGCGCGCTGCGAGGTCCAGGTCGCCTACGCGATCGGCAAGGCCGAGCCCGTCGGACTCTTCGTCGAGACCTTCGGCACCGCCGCGGTCGACACCGAGAAGATCGAGAACGCGATCGGTGAGGTCTTCGACCTCCGCCCGGCCGCGATCATCCGGGACCTCGACCTGCTCCGCCCGATCTACGCCCAGACCGCCGCCTACGGCCACTTCGGCCGTGAGCTGCCGGACTTCACCTGGGAGCGCACGGACCGCGTGGACGCGCTCCGCGCGGCCGCAGGTCTGTAAGGACCGCAGGTCTTCGACAGCACGCAAGGGCGGGGCCCGGACACCGAACGCGGTGGCCGGGCCCCGCTGCC
>NZ_JBHXJG010000181.1:0-15063 GCF_042723425.1 Streptomyces sp. NPDC058375
GACCACCTGGCGCGGGGGGGGCCGCGGGGCCTGGGCCACGCGACCCGCCCGTCGGGGAAAGAGCTAGCGGAGGAAGGGGTCCACCGCGACGGCGAGGAAGAGGAGGGAGACGTAGGTGATGGACCAGTGGAAGAGCCGCATCTCCTTGAGCTTGGCCCCGGTCACCCCGGCCTTGGCCCGGTTCTGCAGGCCGTGGGCCTCCCAGAGCCAGGCGCCGCCGGACAGCAGCGCCACCGCGGTGTAGAACCAGCCGGTGTAGCCGAGCGGGGTGAGCAGCAGCGAGACCGCGACCATCACCCAGCTGTAGAGGACGATCTGCTTGGCGACCACCCGGTTGGAGGCGACGACCGGGAGCATCGGGACGCCGACCCGGGCGTAGTCGTCCTTGACCTTCATCGACAGCGGCCAGTAGTGCGGCGGCGTCCAGAAGAAGATGACGGCGAAGAGGATGACGGCGGCCCAGGAGACCGTGTTCGTGACGGCCGACCAGCCGATGAGGACCGGCATGCAGCCCGCGATACCGCCCCAGACGATGTTCTGGGAGGTGCGGCGCTTCAACAGCATCGTGTAGACGACGACGTAGAAGAGCAGCGCACCGAGCGCGAGAGCGGCCGAGAGCCAGTTGACGAGCAGCCCGAACCAGAGCGTGGAGAACACCGCGAGGCCGATGCCGAAGGCCAGGCATTCGCGGGGGCTGACCATGCCCGTGACCAGCGGGCGCTGGGACGTACGGTCCATCAGCGCGTCGATGTCCCGGTCGATGTACATGTTGAGCGCGTTGGCGCCGCCCGCGGAGAGGTATCCCCCGATGGTGGTCGTGAGAACGAGCCACAGGTCGGGTACACCCTGGGCAGCGAGGAACATCACCGGAACGGTGGTGATGAGCAGCAGCTCGATGATCCGTGGCTTGGTAAGCGCCACGAATGCCTTGACGCGGGCCCCGAACGGGCGATGGCCCCCTGGGCTGGGAGTCAAGGCGACCCCTGCGGGTCGGGACTCGACGGCCGTCACGCACACCCCTGACAGAGAAATCCCAGCAAGCTCCGGGCATGGAGGCCCTTGTGAAGACTTGCGCGAACTCGACCACTCTAGACGTTGGGGATACACCGCCCTTCGCGGGGGTGGGGTCGTGTTGAGGGTGACTGTTCGCCGGATGCGCATTCCGCCGGGAGGCGAACTCCACGGGTCGCCCACACCCTGGAAAGTGCACGGAAAGTGCGCCCGGCAACGGGGGTAGGCTCGACAGCGCCCGGTGCGGTAACAGTCACCGGTTTACGACAGTGGAGAGGAGCCCTGACTCAGGGTGAGCATCAAGCCGACCACCACAGACCTCCAGTGGACCGATGTGGACCAGCGGGCCGTGGACACCGCCCGCGTCCTCGCCGCGGACGCCGTACAGAAAGTCGGAAACGGCCACCCGGGCACGGCGATGAGCCTGGCTCCTGCCGCGTACACCCTCTTCCAGAAGGTGATGCGGCACGACCCCGCGGACGCCGAGTGGACCGGTCGCGACCGGTTCGTCCTCTCCGCCGGCCACTCCAGCCTGACGCTCTACATCCAGCTCTACCTGGCCGGCTACGGCCTGGAGCTGGACGACCTCAAGGCCTTCCGCACCTGGGGCTCCAAGACCCCGGGCCACCCGGAGTACGGCCACACCACCGGTGTCGAGACGACGACGGGCCCGCTGGGCCAGGGTGTCGCCAACGCCGTGGGCATGGCGATGGCCGCCCGCTACGAGCGCGGCCTCTTCGACCCCGAGGCGGCCCCCGGCACCTCCCCGTTCGACCACATGGTGTGGGTCGTCGCGGGTGACGGCTGCCTCCAGGAGGGCATCTCGGCCGAGGCGTCCTCGCTGGCCGGGCACCAGAAGCTGGGCAACCTGGTCCTGCTCTGGGACGACAACCACATCTCCATCGAGGGCGACACGGAGACCGCGGTCTCCGAGGACACCATCAAGCGGTACGAGGCGTACGGCTGGCACGTGCAGCGTGTCGACCAGCTGCCGAGCGGTGACCTGGACCCGGCGGGTCTGTACGCGGCGCTGCAGGCGGCCAAGGCCGAGACCGAGCGCCCCTCGTTCATCGCGGCCCGCTCGATCATCGCCTGGCCCGCCCCGAACGCCCAGAACACCGAGGCCGCGCACGGCTCTGCGCTCGGCGACGACGAGGTCGCGGCGACCAAGCGGATCCTCGGCTTCGACCCGGAGCAGACCTTCGAGGTCTCCGACGAGGTCATCGGCCACACCCGCGAGGCCCTGGACCGCGGCCGCGAGGCCCGCGCGGAGTGGGACAAGTCGTTCGCCGCGTGGCGCACGGCCAACCCGGAGCGCGCCGCCTCCTTCGACCGGATCGCCGCGGGCGAGCTGCCCGAGGGCTGGGAGGAGAAGCTTCCCGTCTTCGAGCCCGGCAAGGGTCTGGCCACCCGTGCCGCCTCCGGCAAGGTGCTCCAGGCGCTCGGTGAGATCGTGCCCGAGCTGTGGGGCGGTTCCGCCGACCTCGCCGGCTCGAACAACACGACGATCGACAAGACGTCGTCGTTCCTCCCGGCGGGCAACCCGCTGCCGGAGGCCGACCCGTACGGCCGGACGATCCACTTCGGCATCCGCGAGCACGCGATGGCCGCCGCGATGAACGGCATCGCGCTGCACGGCAACACCCGCATCTACGGCGGCACCTTCCTGGTGTTCTCCGACTACATGCGCAACGCGGTGCGGCTCTCCGCGCTGATGCACCTGCCGGTGACGTACGTGTGGACGCACGACTCGATCGGCCTCGGCGAGGACGGCCCGACCCACCAGCCGGTCGAGCACCTGGCCGCGCTGCGCGCCATCCCGGGCCTGAACATCGTGCGCCCGGCCGACGCCAACGAGACCGCCATCGCCTGGCGCGAGATCCTGCGCCGCTACACCAAGGTGTTCGGCAAGGGCGCCCCGCACGGTCTGGCGCTGACCCGCCAGGGCGTGCCGACGTACGAGGCGAACGAGAACGCGGCCAAGGGCGGTTACGTCCTGTTCGAGGCCGAAGGTGGCGAGCCGCAGGTGCTGCTCATCGCGACCGGTTCCGAGGTCCACGTCGCCGTCGAGGCGCGCGAGCAGCTCCAGGCGGCCGGGGTGCCGACCCGGGTGGTCTCGATGCCGTCGGTCGAGTGGTTCGAGGAGCAGGATCAGGGTTACAAGGAGAGCGTGCTCCCGCCCTCGGTCAAGGCTCGCGTCGCCGTCGAGGCGGGCATCGGCCTGACCTGGTACCGGTACGTGGGCGACGTCGGCCGGATCGTCTCGCTGGAGCACTTCGGGGCCTCGGCCGACGCGAAGGTGCTGTTCCAGGAGTTCGGCTTCACCGCCGAGAACGTGGCTTCCGCCGCGCGGGAATCCCTCGCCGCGGCCACGCGCTGACGCCGGTAGATACGACTAGTAGGAGATGCAACTCATGACAGACGCACTCAAGCGCCTCTCCGACGAGGGCGTGGCGATCTGGCTCGACGACCTGTCGCGCAAGCGGATCACGTCCGGCAACCTGGCCGAGCTGATCGACCAGAGCCATGTCGTCGGCGTCACCACCAACCCGTCGATCTTCCAGAAGGCGATCTCGCAGGGCGATGGTTACGAGCAGCAGCTCACCGACCTCGCCGCCCGCAAGGTCACCGTCGAGGAAGCGGTCCGCATGATCACGACGGCGGACGTCCGCGACGCCGCCGACATCCTGCGCCCGGTCTTCGACGCCACGGACGGCCAGGACGGCCGGGTCTCCATCGAGGTGGACCCGCGCCTGGCCCACAACACCCTGGCCACCGTCGCCGAGGCCAAGCAGCTGGCCTGGCTGGTCGACCGGCCGAACACGCTCATCAAGATCCCGGCCACCAAGGCGGGCCTCCCGGCGATCACCGAGACGATCGGCCGGGGCATCAGCGTCAACGTGACGCTGATCTTCTCGCTGGAGCGCTACCGCGCGGTCATGGACGCCTACCTGGCGGGCCTGGAGAAGGCGAAGGCCGCGGGCCTGGACCTCTCCAAGATCCACTCGGTGGCGTCGTTCTTCGTGTCCCGCGTGGACACCGAGGTCGACAAGCGTCTGGACGCGCTCGGCTCCGACGAGGCGAAGGCCGCCAAGGGCAAGTCCGCCCTGGCCAACGCACGGCTGGCCTACGAGGCGTACGAGGAGGTCTTCTCGGGCGACCGCTGGGCGGCCCTGGACAAGGCGCAGGCCAACAAGCAGCGTCCGCTGTGGGCCTCGACCGGCGTCAAGGACCCGGAGCTCAAGGACACGCTGTACGTCGATGACCTGGTGGCGCCGAACACGGTGAACACCATGCCGGAGGCGACGCTGGAGGCGGTGGCCGACCACGGCGAGATCACCGGCAACACCGTCGCCGGCGGCTACGACCAGGCGCGCGCCGACCTGGACGCCATCAAGAAGCTCGGCATCTCGTACGACGAGGTCGTACAGCTGCTGGAGGACGAGGGCGTCGAGAAGTTCGAGGCGTCCTGGAACGACCTGCTCAAGTCGACCGAGGCGGAGCTTTCGCGCCTCGCCCCCTCGAAGGGCTGACCATTTTGTCTGGTGTTCCCGGAGCCAACCCGCTCCGTGACGCCCAGGACCGTCGGCTCCCGCGTATCGCGGGGCCGTCGGGCCTGGTCATCTTTGGCGTCACGGGCGATTTGTCCCGTAAAAAGCTGATGCCCGCTGTCTACGACCTGGCCAATCGCGGCCTGCTGCCGCCGGGCTTCTCGCTCATCGGCTTCGCGCGCCGCGACTGGGAGGACGAGGACTTCGCCCAGGTCGTCCACGACGCCGTCAAGGAGCACGCCCGTACGCCGTTCCGCGAGGAGGTCTGGCAGCAGCTCATCCAGGGGATGCGCTTCGTCCAGGGCAACTTCGACGACGACGAGGCGTTCGAGACGCTCAAGGCCACCATCCAGGAGCTCGACAAGGCACAGGGGACGGGCGGCAACTTCGCCTTCTACCTCTCCGTGCCGCCGAAGTTCTTCCCCAAGGTCGTCCAGCAGCTGAAGAAGCACGGCCTGGCCGACCAGAAGGAGGGCTCCTGGCGACGGGCCGTCATCGAGAAGCCGTTCGGGCACGACCTGGCCAGCGCGCAGGAGCTCAACCAGCTCGTGCACGACGTCTTCCCGCCCAACGAGGTCTTCCGGATCGACCACTACCTGGGGAAGGAGACGGTCCAGAACATCCTGGCGCTGCGGTTCGCCAACACGATGTGGGAGCCGATCTGGAACCGGTCCTACGTCGACCACGTACAGATCACGATGGCCGAGGACATCGGCATCGGCGGCCGCGCCGGCTACTACGACGGCATCGGCGCCGCCCGTGACGTCATCCAGAACCACCTGCTCCAGTTGCTGGCGCTGACCGCGATGGAGGAGCCCGGCTCCTTCCACCCGAAGGCCCTGGTCGCCGAGAAGCTCAAGGTCCTCACCGCCGTCGAGCTGCCCGAGGACCTCGGGCAGCACACCGTGCGCGCCCAGTACGAGCACGCCTGGCAGGGCGGCCAGGAGGTCCTCGGCTACTGCGAGGAGGAAGGCATCGACCCCAAGTCGACGACCGACACCTACGCGGCGATCAAGCTGACGATCAACAACCGCCGCTGGGCGGGCGTGCCGTTCTACCTCCGGACCGGAAAGCGGCTCGGCCGCCGGGTCACGGAGATCGCGGTCGTCTTCAAGCGCGCCCCGTACCTCCCCTTCGAGTCGGGCGCGACCGAGGAGCTGGGCGGCAACGCCCTGGTCATCCGGGTCCAGCCGGACGAGGGCGTCACCGTGCGCTTCGGCTCCAAGGTGCCCGGCACCTCGATGGAGGTCCGGGACGTCACGATGGACTTCGCGTACGGCGAGTCGTTCACGGAGTCCAGCCCGGAGGCGTACGAGCGGCTCCTCCTGGACGTCCTGCTCGGCGACGCCAACCTCTTCCCCCGCCACCAGGAGGTCGAACTCTCCTGGACCATCCTCGACCCGATCGAGGCGTACTGGGAGAAGCACGGCAAGCCCGCGAAGTACGCGGCCGGCACCTGGGGTCCGGCCGAGGCCGACGAGATGCTCGCACGTGACGGACGGAGCTGGAGGCGGCCATGAAGATCGATCTCACGGAAACCACGTCCAGCAAGATCAACCAGGCGCTGGTCTCGGCCCGCCGGGCGATCGGCACCCCCGCCATCGGCATGGTGCTCACGCTGGTCATCGTCACCGACGAGGAGAACGCGTACGACGCGCTCAAGTCGGCCGGTGACGCCTCCCGCGAGCACCCCTCGCGGATCATCGCGGTGATCAAGCGGCTCAGCCGCTCGCCGCGCGCCCGCCGGGACGCCCGGCTCGACGCCGAGGTCCGGGTCGGTTCCGACGCGGGCACCGGCGAGACCGTGGTGCTGCGCCTCCACGGCGAGCTGGCCAACCACGCCCAGTCGGTGGTCCTGCCGCTGCTGCTCCCCGACGCCCCGGTCGTGGTGTGGTGGCCCGAGGACGCGCCCGCCGACCCGGCGAAGGACCCGCTCGGGGCGCTGGCCCAGCGCCGGATCACCGACACCTACTCCGCCGAGCGTCCGCTCGACGAGCTGGCGGTGCGGGCGGCGACGTACAGCCCCGGCGACACGGACCTGGCCTGGACCCGGATCACCCCATGGCGCTCGATGCTGGCCGCAGCCCTGGACCAGCAGCCGGCCGAGGTCATCGGCGCGACCGTCGAGGGCGAGAGCGACAATCCGAGCTGCGAGCTGCTCGCCATGTGGCTCGCGGACCGGCTCGGCGTCCCGGTGGAGCGCACGCTCTCCCAGGGGCCCGGCCTCACCGCGGTCCGGATGGAGACGAAGAACGGCGTCATCGTCCTGGACCGGGCCGACGGCGGGCTGGCCACGCTCTCCATGCAGAACCAGCCGGACCGCGCGGTGGCGCTCAAGCGCCGTGACACCGCCGAGCTGCTGGCGGAGGAGCTGCGCCGGCTCGACCCGGACAACACCTACGCCTCGTCGGTGAAGTTCGGCGTCGACAAGCTGCACGCGGGTGGCGAGGTCACGGCCGCGCCGGTCGCGAGCGCCGCGGAGAAGGCGGACAAGGCCGCCGAGGCCAAGGCTCCCGCCGCGAAGAAGGCCCCGGCCAAGAAGGCGGCCTCGAAGTGACGCCCCCCCAACTGGTCGTGCACCGCGACAAGGAGCTGATGGCGCAGGCCGCGGCGGCCCGGCTGATCACGAAGATCGTGGACGCCCAGGCCTCCCGGGGCCACGCCTCGGTGGTGCTGACCGGCGGGCGCAACGGCAACGGCCTGCTGGCCGCGCTCGCCGCCGCGCCCGCCCGGGACGCGGTCGACTGGGCGCGGCTGGACCTGTGGTGGGGCGACGAGCGGTTCCTGCCCGAGGGCGACCCGGAGCGCAATGTCACCCAGGCCCGCAAGGCGCTCCTGGACTCGGTGGAGCTGGACCCGGCCCGGGTGCACGCGATGCCCGCGTCGGACGGCCCGTACGGCGACGACGTGGACGCGGCGGCAGCGGCGTACGCCGATGACCTGGCCGCCGCCGCGGGGCCCGAGGACCACGGCCCGGTGCCCACGTTCGACGTGCTGATGCTGGGCGTAGGCCCGGACACGCACGTGGCCTCGCTCTTCCCGGAGCTGCCCGCGGTACGGGAGACCGAGCGCACCGTCGTCGGTGTGCACGGGGCGCCCAAGCCGCCGCCGGTCCGCGTCTCGCTCACGCTGCCGGCGATCCGCGCGGCGCGTGAGGTGTGGCTGCTCGCGGCGGGCGAGGACAAGGCGGAAGCGGCGGCCATCGCGCTGTCCGGGGCCGGGGAGATCCAGGCCCCGGCGGCGGGCGCGTACGGCCGCGGCCGCACACTGTGGCTGCTGGACGCGGCGGCGGCCTCGCAACTGCCGCGCGCGCTCTACCCTCCGGCCTCCGTCTGAGCGTTGACGCCCTCGAAGACCCGGACCGCTTTTCCCGAGCGGCCCGGGTCTTCGTCGTGAAAGGCTCGCCCCATGGTGCATATCGGAACCGTGGTGATGGGCGCGACCGACGTGAGCAGGGCCGCCGCGTTCTGGAAGGCGGCGCTCACGTACACCGAGCGCGAGCCGGGGACGGACGACTGGGTGGTACTGGTCCCGGTCGAAGGGCCCGGCGTCGGCGTGGCGTTGGGGCGCTCCGCCTCCCCCGTGCAGGAGGTCCCCCGGGTCCACCTGGACCTCTACTCCGACGAGCAGGAGGCGGAGGTGGAGCGGCTGATGGGGCTGGGCGCGGAGCGGGTCGCCTGGGAGCTCTATCCGCCGGACCCGGACTTCGTGGTGCTCGCCGACCCGGAGGGCAACCGCTTCTGCGTCATCGACACGACGCACGGCGGCTGAGGGCCTCCGCCCTCAAGCGCCCTTCGGAGACCGCTCCAGAAAGGGTTCCAGCAGCCCCGGTACGGCCTCGGCGGCGAAGTCGAGGCCCTCGGACGCGTCGGTGTCGTACGCCGTGTACGCGCCCCCTCCGGCGGCGGTGGTGGCCGTGACGCTCAGCAGCCCGGCCCGGCGCTGGAAGACCGACTGCTTGACCGTCCAGCCGATCACCCCGGCCCGTTCCAGGGCGGCGGTGGAGCGGCGGACCGTGCCGGAGCGGGTGACCAGGTAGCGCCCGGAGAGCGCGTGGCCGAGGCCCCGGTACGCGTCCAGGGCGAGCACCACCGCCACGGGGACGGACACCGCCGCGCAGCCGAGCGCGATCCACAGCAGTACGGGCGTGAGCAGGACCCCTAGGAGGGTCAGGATCAGGACCGGGCCGAGGACCGCTGCGAGCGACCAGCGCAGTCGGCGGGCCCGGGCGGCGCGCGGGTGCGGGGTGAGCGGCGCGCCGGTCGGGGTGTCCGCCTCGCGCAGGACGTCGGCGGCGAGGGAGTCGGCCCGGGTCCGGGGCGCGGCCGGGAGCAGGGTGTTGTGGTCGGCGTTCTTGGATTCGTGGTCCTTGGCGAGGCCCGTGGTGATGGCGTCCAGACGGGCCGCGCCGAGCAGCCGTACGCCCAGCGGCTCGACCAGGTCGACGCCGCGCAGCCGGGCCTCCTCGACAGAGATGGACCGGGAGGTGAACAGCCCGCGTCGCACCCGCAGCGTGCCGCCCGCCTCGCGCTCCAGCCGGTAGTTCCACCACATCTCGATCCAGAGGCCGAGCGCCCCGACGACGCCGGCCACCAGGGCGGCCAGGACCAGGGCGGTGATCATCCAGAGCAGCGGGGTGTCCCGGAAACGGTCGCCGACCCATTCGATGACCTGGCCCTGCGCCCCGACCCATTCGCTGACCTGCATCACGGCCCCGGCGGCGGCCCCGCCGAGCATGGGGGCGACGAAGGAGACCGGGGCGTAACGGATCCAACGGGGGTCGAGGACGGCCAGTTCGCCCTCGCGGTGGAGGCCGGCCGGTGCGGTGGCGGCGCGCTCCAGGAGGAGGCGGCGGAGCCGTTCGCCCTCGGCGCGGGTGACCGGGTCCAGTTCGAGGGTGGAGTCGGCGCCCTGTTCCCCGGTGCCGATCCGGACGGTGACCAGGCCGAGGAGGCGCAGCATCGGGTTGGCGGTGAGGTCGACCGTGCGGATACGGCTCCGGGCCAGGGAGCGGCGTTTGACGAGGAGCAGCCCGGTGTGGAGGTCGACGTGCTCCTGGCCGATGCGGTAGCGGGTGCGGTGCCAGCGGACCCGGTCGGCGCCCGCCGCGACCCCGATGACCAGGACGGCTCCGGCGAGCACCTGGAGCACGGCGACCGGGAGGCCGAACCATCGGGTGAGCCCGAGCGTGACGGGGATGGCCGCGCCCGCGACGACCCCCGCCACGACGAGGGCGGTGACCAGGACCGTACGGGGGTCGAGGCGGCGCCAGTCGGCGGGCGGGGCGACGCTGCTCATGTGGCGTCGCCGGGGGTGTCACGGGTGATGCGGGTGAGCTGCCGGGCGAGGTCGGCGGCGACCTCGTGGTCCAGGCCCTCGATCCGTACCGCGCCCTTGGCGGATGCGGTGGTGACCGTGACGGTGGCGAGCCGGAAGAGCTGCTCGAGCGGGCCCCGTACGGTGTCCACGGTCTGGATCCGGGACATCGGGGCGATCCGCCACTCCCGCCAGAAGAACCCGGTGAGGACGTACACCGCGTCCTCGGTGACCTCCCAGCGGTGCGTGCGGAACCACCACAGGGGGAAGAGGACGGCGGTCGCCGTGCCCGCCGCGGCCAGGACCGCGGCGGGCAGCAGCAGCCAGAAGCGGGCCGGCTCGATCAGCGCGCCCAGCACCGCGAGCGGCACGACGGGCACGGCGGTCATCAGCAGCCACTGGGCCCGCCACCAGCCGACGGCGCGCTCGTTCAGCGTGTTGCGCGGCGGCCGCAGCCGTACCGTCTCCCCCTCCCCCTGCGGCATCGGCTCAGCGCCCGCGCAGGGTGCGGTAGGCGTCGACCAGGGCGGCGGTGGAGCTGTCCAGCTGCCCGGCGTCCGCTCCCCCGTCACCGGTCAGCAGCGGTTCGATCTTCTTGGCGAGGACCTTGCCGAGCTCGACGCCCCACTGGTCGAAGGAGTCGATGTTCCAGATGGCGCCCTGGACGAAGACCTTGTGCTCGTACAGCGCGATGAGCTGGCCGAGGACCGAGGGGGTCAGCTTGTCGGCGAGGATCGTCGTCGTGGGGTGGTTGCCGCGGAACGTCTTGTGCGGGACCAGCTCCTCGGGCACGCCTTCGGCCCGGACCTCCTCGGGCGTCTTGCCGAAGGCGAGGGCCTGGGTCTGGGCGAAGAAGTTGGCCATCAGCAAGTCGTGCTGGGCGATCAGGCCGGGCAGCAGGTCGTGGACCGGTGCGGCGAAGCCGATGAAGTCCGCCGGGATCAGCTTGGTGCCCTGGTGGATCAACTGGTAGTACGCGTGCTGTCCGTTGGTGCCGGGCGTGCCCCAGACGACCGGGCCGGTCTGCCACTCCACGCGGTCGCCCTCGCGGTCGACGGACTTGCCGTTGGACTCCATGTCGAGCTGCTGGAGATACGCGGTGAACTTGGACAGGTAGTGGCTGTAGGGCAGCACCGCGTGCGACTGGGCGTCGAAGAAGTTGCCGTACCAGACGCCGAGGAGGCCCAGCAGGAGCGGGGCGTTCTCCTCGGCGGGGGCGGTGCGGAAGTGCTCGTCGACGAGGTGGAATCCGTCGAGCATCTCGCGGAAGCGGTCCGGGCCGATGGCGACCATCAGCGAGAGGCCGATCGCCGAGTCGTAGCTGTAGCGGCCGCCGACCCAGTCCCAGAACTCGAACATGTTGGCCGTGTCGATGCCGAACTCTTCGACCTTCTCGGCGTTGGTCGACAGCGCCACGAAGTGCTTCGCGACGGCGTCCTGACCGGCCTTCAGCTCGGTCAGCAGCCAGTCCCGGGCGGAGGTGGCGTTGGTGATGGTCTCGATCGTCGTGAACGTCTTGGAGGCGATGACGAACAGCGTCTCGGCCGGGTCGAGGTCGCGGACGGCCTCGTGGAGGTCGGCGCCGTCGACGTTGGAGACGAAGCGGAGGGTGAGGTCGCGGTCGGTGAAGGAGCGCAGCACCTCATACGCCATGGCGGGGCCGAGGTCGGAGCCGCCGATGCCGATGTTGACGATGTTCTTGATCGGCTTGCCGGTGTGGCCGGTCCACTGCCCGGAGCGGACCTTGTCGGCGAAGCCGGCCATCTTGTCCAGGACGGCGTGCACGGCCGGGACGACGTTCTCACCGTCGACCTCGATCACCGCGTCGCGCGGGGCGCGGAGCGCGGTGTGCAGGACCGCCCGGCCCTCGGTGGTGTTGATCTTCTCGCCGCGGAACATCGCGTCCCGCAGCTCCGCGACCCCGGTGGCGGCGGCCAGCTCGCGCAGCAGGCGCAGCGTCTCGTCGGTGACCAGGTGCTTGGAGTAGTCGAGGTGGAGGTCGCCGACCCGCAGGGTGTAGGCGGTGCCCCGGTCCGGCTGCCGCGCGAACAGCTCGCGCAGCTGGGGTGCGCCGAGCTCCTCACGGTGCTTGGCGAGAGCCGTCCACTCGGGCGTCTGGTTGAGCTTGGTTCGGCTTGCTGCGTTCATCCGGGATATCAGCCCACTTCTCACTCGTCATCAGCATCCCCGCTGCCCCTCCAACCTAATTGATCGAGGAGGGAGACGGCGTGGAGGAGGGCGGTGGCGCGGGAACGCGATACGGCCGGACACCCTGGGGTGTCCGGCCGGTGAACGACTGGGGTTTCCGTGGAGCTGTGCGGGGAGATGTCAGATCTCGCCGCGGAGTTTGGCCAGTGCCTCGGCGAGGATCGCCTCGCCGTCCTCGTCGCTGCGCCGCTCGCGTACGTACGCCAGATGCGTCTTGTACGGCTCGGTACGGGGCGGGTCGGGCGGGCTGTCCTTGTCCTGGCCGGCCGGGAAGCCGCAGCGCGGGCAGTCCCAGGTGTCCGGCACCTGCGCGTCATGGGCGAAGCTCGGCTGCGTCTCGTGCCCGTTCGAGCACCAGAAGGAGATGCGGGCGCGCGGTGCGGACTCGCCCCGCTCCGCCTCCCCCATCGGCCCCGCTCCGACCCGGCTTCCCCGGATCGCGTTGCCACTTGCCACGGTCGTAACTCCCTGCGTGATGGTGCTCGAAGGATGCCTCAGTCTACGTAAGGCCCAACGTGCGTCCAGTGGAAGGAGTTACACCGTTACCGGAATCGCGGAACGGGTCGTTCAGTCGAGCTTGATGAGCAGACCGAGGACGACGATGCACGCGAACCAGACCAGACCGACCACCACGGTGATCCGGTCGAGGTTACGTTCGGCGACCGAGGAGCCACCGACGGAGGACTGCATTCCGCCACCGAACATGTCGGAGAGGCCGCCGCCCTTGCCCTTGTGCATGAGCACCAGCAGCATCAGCAGCAGGCTGAAGACGATCAGGGCGATCTGGAACGCCAGAATCACGGCTGGTCCCTACTTTCCGGATTTCTCGAATACTGCCTGTACGTACAGCGGGGGCCGGAGGGTGACCACCCCCTCGGCCCCCGCAAGGGTACGACGGATCGGCGCTACCGCATACTCACTGGTCGCGGAAGCGGACGATCTTGACGAACTCGTCGGCGTCCAGCGCGGCACCGCCGATCAGGGCGCCGTCCACGTCGGGCTGCGCCATGATGGCGGCGACGTTGCCGGACTTGACGGAGCCGCCGTACTGGATGCGGACGGCGTCGGCCAGCTCCTGCGAGTACAGCTCGGCAAGGCGGCTGCGGATCGCACCGCAGACCTCCTGGGCGTCCTCCGGGGTGGCGACCTCGCCGGTCCCGATGGCCCAGACCGGCTCGTAGGCGATGACGATGGTCTCGGCCTGCTCGGCCGGGATGTCCTTCAGGGCGCCGTCGAGCTGCGCGAGGGTGTAGGAGACCTGGTCACCGGCCTTGCGGATGTCCAGGCCCTCGCCGACGCAGAGGATCGGGGTCAGGCCGTTCAGATAGGCGGCCTTCACCTTGGCGTTGCAGATCTCGTCGCTCTCGCCGTGGTACTGGCGGCGCTCGCTGTGGCCGACGGCCACGTAGGTGCAGCGCAGCTTGGCGAGCATGGGGCCGGAGATCTCACCGGTGTACGCGCCGGAGTCGTGCGCCGAGATGTCCTGGGCGCCGTACTTGATCTTCAGCTTGTCGCCGTCGACCAGGGTCTGCACGGAGCGCAGGTCGGTGAAGGGAGGGAGGACGGCGACCTCGACGTCCTCGTAGTCCTTGTCGGCCAGCGCGAAGGAGAGCTTCTGGACGTGGGCGATGGCCTCGAGGTGGTTGAGGTTCATCTTCCAGTTGCCCGCCATCAGCGGGGTGCGGGTGGTCATGAAAGGTCAGTCCTCCAGTGCGGCGAGCCCGGGAAGCGTCTTGCCCTCGAGGTATTCGAGGCTCGCGCCGCCACCGGTCGAAATATGTCCGAAAGCATTCTCGTCGAAGCCCAGGATGCGGACGGCGGCGGCGGAGTCGCCACCGCCGACGACGCTGAAGGCCGGGGAGTCGACGAGCGCCTGGGCGACCGCGCGGGTGCCGTCGGCGAAGTCGGGGTGCTCGAAGACGCCCATCGGGCCGTTCCAGAAGACGGTGGCCGCGTCGACGAGCTTCGATGCGTAGAGCTTGTTGGTCTCGGGTCCGTTGTCCAGCCCCATCTGGCCGGCCGGCATGGCGTCGGCGGCGACGGTGGTGGGGTGGGCCGGGGCCTTGGTCTTCAGGTCCGGGAAGGACGGGGCGACCACGACGTCGACGGGGAGGACGAACTCCACGCCCTTCTCCTCGGCGCGGCGCAGGTACTCCTGCACGGCGGGGATCTGGTCCTCCTGGAGCAGCGAGCTGCCGACCTCGTGGCCCTGGGCCTTGAGGAAGGTGTACGCCATGCCGCCGCCGATGAGGATGCGGTCGGCCCGCTCCAGCAGGTGGTCGATCACGCCGAGCTTGTCGGAGACCTTGGCGCCGCCGAGGACGACCGCGTACGGGCGCTTGACGTCGGTGGTGAGCTTCTTCAGGACGCCGACCTCGGTGGCGATGAGGTAGCCCGCGTAGTGCGGGAGCCGGGCCGGGAGGTCGAAGACCGAGGCGTGCTTGCGGTGGACGGCGCCGAAGCCGTCGCCCACGTAGACGTCGGCGAGCTCGGCGAGCCGGTCGGCGAAGGCGCCGCGCTCGGCGTCGTCCTTGGAGGTCTCGCCGGCGTTGAAGCGGAGGTTCTCGATGACGGCGACCTGGCCGTCGGCGAGTCCGGCGACCGTGGCGCGGGCGGAATCGCCGACCGTGTCGGCGGCGAAGGCGACATCGGCGCCGAGGAGTTCACCCAGGCGGGCGGCGGGCGCCAGCGAGAACGCCGGGTCCGGGGCGCCCTTGGGGCGGCCGAGGTGCGAGGCGACGACGACGCGTGCGCCGGCCTCGGCGAGCTTGGCGATCGTCGGGACGACGGCGCGGATACGGCCGTCGTCGGTGATCGTGGTGCCGTCCAGCGGCACGTTGAGGTCGGCGCGGACGAATACCCGCTTGCCCGCGACCCCTTCGGCGAGAAGTTCGTCGATCGTCTTCATCTGGTCTTCCGTTACTCCTTGCAAGGACGGATGAACATGCTAAGAGGCTCGACCGGCGCGTCGTTGCGC
>NZ_JBHXJG010000182.1:0-14996 GCF_042723425.1 Streptomyces sp. NPDC058375
GGGCCCCTCCGGCACGCGCGGTGCGGGCGGGGCGTGGGGAACGTAACGCGAAGGGTCCGTATCGACGGGTGAGAGGAGTCTGATGCACGGCCGCAATGTCTGCTTCAATGGAGCACATGGCCAGCTTCCAGTACATCGCGTCGGGTCGCAGCGACCTCGAACCGTTCTGGCCGTCCCGTCAGCACCATGATTTCGACCGGGTGTGTTGCCGCGCGTGGAACGCGCAGGCCCACTAAAGCCGCTCACCCCGGCCTTCGGTCCGCGCGTACGACGTAAGTCCGTCCCTGACGACTCCTCGCGCGAAAGAGCTGACCCTCATGGCGAACACTCGTACCTTCTCCGCCGCGTCCGCCGCCACCGCGGCGTCCCCGGCGCCCGCTGCGGCCCACCCCACCGCCCGTTCCGTCCCCGCCCGTTCCCTTCCCGCCCCGAACCGGCACCGGCTGCGCGCGGTCGACCGCGACGAGGTCGCGGCCCCGGCCGAGGTGGCGGGCTTCCTGCCGCCCGGGGCCACCTGGCTGCCGGCCCCGCCGCACACCCTGCCCACGCTGCCCGGCCAGCCGCCGATGATCGGTTACCTGGTGCTCGTGCCGGCCGACCAGCAGCCCGCGCTCACGGGGGCCGTCGCCGGCTCCCCCCTCCGGGCGGGCGGCGCGCCGGCGTCCCAGCGGCCGGCGCCCGACGCGGCCGCCGACGCCGTTGCCGCCGCTGCCGTCGTTGCCGAGGGGGTGCCGTCCGCCGGGCCGGTCCGGGTCGACGCCACCCGGCGTACGGCTTCGGTCGACGGCGTCGCCCTGGACCTCACGTACCTGGAGTTCGAGCTGCTGGCCCATCTGGTGGCGCACCCGCACCGGGTGCACACCCGCGACCAGTTGGTGACGACGGTGTGGGGCTACGGGCATGTGGGCGACGGGCGCACCGTCGACGTCCATGTCGCCCGGCTGCGCCGCAAGTTGGGTGCGGAGTACCGGCGTTCGATCCAGACGGTCCGCCGGGTCGGGTACAAGTACACGCCCTGACCGGCCGGTTCGGCCCTGCATGACAGATGTCCGGCGGCCCCGGAGCGCGGTTCTCGTCGACCGTGTTCCGGGGCCGCCCCCGTGTGCTCGGACCCGTCTGGTCAGACGCGTACGGTGTCGCGCACCGGCTCTGCGGGCTCCTCGTGCTCCAGGCTCGGGAGCCGGGAAAGTCCGCGCGGGGTCCGCCAGTTGCGCTCGCCCAGCAGCAGCATCACCGATGGCAGCAGCACCATCCGTACGACGGTGGCGTCCAGCAGCACCGCGACGGCGAGGCCGACGCCCATCTGCTGCATGTCCTGCATGGACAACGTCCCGAAGACCGCGAACACCGCGACCATGATGGCCGCCGCTCCGGTGACCGCCCCGGCGGTGCGGCGGAGGCCGGTCTCGATCGCCGACCGGTTGTCCAGGCCGCCACCGCGGGCCTCACGGATCCGGGAGACGACGAAGACGTGGTAGTCCATGGAGAGGCCGAACAGGACGACGAGGACGAACAGCGGCATCCACGCCTCGATCGCCCCGACGCCCTCCGAACCGATGAGGGATGCGCCCCAGCCGTGCTGGAAGACGGCGGTCATCACGCCGTAGGAGGCGGCCACCGAGAGCAGGTTGAGGACGATGGACGTCACGGCGATGACGTAGCTGCGGAAGCAGAACAGCATCAGTAGGAAGGTGACCGCCGTGATGAAGGCGAAGACCGGGACGATGCCGCGGCGGAGCTGGTCGTTGAAGTCGACCGATCCGGCGGTCTCGCCCGTGACGTGGGTCCTCGCCCCGGTGCCGTCGAAGGCGGCGGGCAGGGTCTTCTCGCGCAGTTCGGTGAGGTCGGCGGCGCCGTCCGGGAGGGGGATCTCGATCTCGGCGACGTTCTTGTCGCGGTGGACGGTGACGTCGTCGAAGTCGCCCAGGGCCTTGGCGACCTCCGGGGCGGTGATGTCGGGCGCGGTGACCACGACGAGGGCGGGGGCGGGGCCGCCGGGGAAGCTCTCGGTGATGCGGGTGTGGGCGATGGAGAGCTGCGCGTCGGAGCCGAACTGCTTTTCCAGGCCCAGGGATTCGGTTTTCATGCCGAGGGCGGGCGCGGCGAGCGCGAGCAGCAGGACGACGGCGGCGACGGCGAAGGTGCGGGGGGGGGCAAGGACGGGGCCGAGCAGCCGGCCGGTGATGCGACCGCTGCCGGCGTGGCCGTGCTTGGCGCGGCGGTTCAGCAGAGGGATGCGGCCCGCGTCGACGCGGTCGCCGAGCCAGGAGAGCAGGGCGGGCAGGACGGTGACCGAGCCGAGCATGGCGATGAAGACGACGATGATCGTGGCGAGCGCGAAGCCCTTGAACAGCAGGAGCCCGGAGAGGAACATGCCGCCCATCGCGACCATCACGGTGAGGCCGGAGACGAGGACCGCCCGGCCGCTGGTGGCCGCCGCGATGCGCAGGGCGGTCTCGGCGTCACGCCCGGCGGCGCGTTCGTCGCGCTCGCGGCGCAGGTAGAAGAGGCAGTAGTCGACGCCGACGGCGAAGCCCATCAGGAACATCACCGAGTACGTCGTCTGGAACAGGTGCAGTTGGTGGCTGGCGATCGACAGGAGGCCGAAGGCGGCCATGCACGCGGTGAGGGCGAGCCCGACCGGGAGCAGGGCGGCGACGATCGCGCCGAAGGCGACGACGAGGATGCCGAGGGCCAGCGGTACGGCGGTGAACTCGGCCCTCTTGAAGTCCTCGGCCAGCAGGTCGCCGAGCCACTTGCCCGCGCTGGCCTCGCCGAACTGGTGGATCTCCACGCCCGGGTGGTCATCGCCCACGGCGGCGACCGCGTCCAGGACGGGCTGGATCCGGTCGGAGGAGGTGGCGGCCTCGCCCTTCATCTCGAAGGTGATCAGGGCGTCCTTGCCGCCCTTCGAGGGGACGGGCGGGGCGATGTTCTGGGCCTCGCCGGTCTCCCGTACGGCGGTGGCGAGGGCGTCGGCGGCCGGCTTCCAGTCGCCGGCGGCGGGGGCGGAGACCATGACGAGTTCGCCCGCGGGCTTGTCGAGTCCGGCGTCGAGGAGGATCTGTTCGGCGCGGGCGGACTCGCCGGCGCCGTTCTCCGCGTTGGTCATCTCGACCATGCCGGTGGCTCCGCCGATGCCCGTGGCGAGCACGACGAAGAGCAGCCAGCCGAGTACGGCGGTCTTGCGGTGGTGGGTGCTCCACACGCCGATGCGTGCGGCGAGGTTGCGCCTCATGGGTTTCTCCCCCGGGTGTGAGCGTCAGGCGTAAGCGCCGGATAAGCGCTTCGGGACGCTTCGAATCTAGGAACGGGGCCCGGCCCGCCCCAGCCGCCGAAGCCCCCGGTCGCCGAGGCGTAGGGGGCGGATGCGGGGGTGGTGCCAGGTACACCCCCTTCGGGTGGCGGACCGGCTGACGCGGCGGGGCCGGCCCGGGCGAGACTGGCATCCGGATCGGGGATCGGCCCGGCTCCGGTGAGGGGAGAGGGATCGCGATGAAGGTGTTCTCGGGACGGCTGGGGCCGTCGATGCTGGCGGCGGGGCGGGGGCTGTTCCTGTCCGTGGTCGGTCTGGCGGTGTCCATCACCCTGTTCGTGCTCGCGGTGGTCTCGATCTCCTTCATCCTGCTGGGCATCGGCGTGTTCACCACCCCGGTGGTGCTGGAGGCGGTCCGCAAGCACGCCAACCAGCGGCGGCTGTGGGCGGTGACCTGGTCGGACGTGCGGATCCCGGTCCCGTACCGGCCCTTCCCGAAGGATCTGCGGTCGGGCGTCACCGGTCAGGTGGAGCGCACCACGCTGATGCTGAAGGACCCGGCGACCTGGCGGGACCTGCAGTGGCTGCTGATCGACATGACGGCCGGCACGGTGGTGGCGATCCTTGCCGCGGCACTGATGGTCTACCCGGTCGAGGGCCTCGTCCTGGCCGCGGGCCTGTGGCGGGTGTTCCGGGACGATCCGTACTGGTACGGGTTCGTGCCGGTGGACAGCCAGGCGACGGCGTTCGCGGCCCTGGCGCTGGGGATCGTGCTCTTCCATGTCGGGCTGCGGGCGAGCAGGCCGCTGCTGCGCCTGCACTTCGTGCTCGCCCGTACGGTGCTGGCGCCCACCCAGGACCAGGAGCTGGCGCAGCGCGTGGCGCGGCTCACCGAGACCCGGCACGAGGCCGTGGACACCGCCGCCTCCGAGCTGCGCCGCATCGAGCGGGACCTGCACGACGGGGCGCAGGCCCGGCTGGTCGCGATGGGCATGAACCTGGGCACGATCGAGGCGCTGATCGAGAAGGACCCGGCGCGGGCGAAGAAGCTGCTGGCGACGGCCCGGGAGTCGTCGGCGGAGGCCCTGACCGAACTGCGCGACCTGGTACGCGGCATCCACCCGCCGGTCCTCGCGGAGCGGGGTCTCGGCGACGCGGTCAAGGCGCTGGCCCTGCGGCTGCCGGTCGCCTCCGAGGTGACGGTCGAGCTGCCCGGGCGGGCGGAGGCCCCGGTGGAGTCGGCGGCGTACTTCGCGGTCAGCGAGGCCCTGACGAACACGGTGAAGCACGCGGAGGCCGAGCGCATCTACGTGGACCTGCACCACGCGGAGGGGATGCTCCGGATCTCCGTGACGGACGACGGCAAGGGCGGTGCGGTCATCGGATCGGGGTCCGGGCTGAGCGGAATCGAACGGCGACTGGGTACATTCGACGGCGTACTGGCCGTCAGCAGCCCCGCGGGCGGTCCCACCATGGTGACCATGGAGATTCCTTGCGAGTTGTCCTAGCCGAAGATCTCTTCCTGTTGCGCGACGGCCTGGTGCGCATGCTGGAGGCGTACGACTTCGAGATCGCCGCGGCTGTGGAGACCGGGCCCGAACTGACCAAAGCGCTGGCCGAGTTGGAGCCGGACGTCGCCGTCGTCGACGTCCGGCTCCCGCCGTCGCACACCGACGAGGGCCTCCAGTGCGCGCTGGCCGCCCGCCGGGCCCGGCCGGGGCTCCCGGTGCTGGTGCTCTCGCAGCACGTGGAGCAGTTGTACGCACGGGAGTTGCTGGCGGACGGCAACGGCGGCATCGGCTACCTGCTGAAGGACCGGGTCTTCGACGCGGACCAGTTCATCGACGCCGTACGGCGGGTGGCGGCGGGCGGCACGGCGATGGACCCGCAGGTCATCTCCCAGCTCCTGTCGCGCCGTTCGCAGGACAAGCCGATGGGCGGCCTCACCCCGCGCGAGCGGGAGGTGATGGAGCTGGTGGCACAGGGCCGCTCGAACGCCGCCATCGCCTCGCAGCTGGTGATCACGGAGCGGGCGGTGGCCAAGCACACGTCGAACATCTTCGGAAAGCTCGATCTGCCCCCCTCGGACGACGACAACCGCCGGGTGCTGGCGGTGCTGGCGTATCTGGACCACGGCTGAGCCGGTTCGCCTTCGTTCAGCCGGTGAACCAGCCCGCCGCGTCCAGCCGGAACGCGCCGCCGGGGGCCATCGTGCGGAGGTCCTGCTCCAGGGCGGCCAGCCGCCCCTCGCCGAGCGTCCGGGCCCACTCGGCCCGCAGCCGGTCGAAGCTCTCGGCGGACCGGGCCAGCAGGTCGACGCCGTGCGGGGTGAGGCGGATCAGGGTGCGCCGGCCGTCGGCGGGGTCCGGGGCGCGCTCCACGTAACCGAGGGCCTCCAGCTTCTCGGCGGTCTTGCCCGCGGCCTGCTTGGAGACCCCGAGCCGCCGCCCGATCTCACTGATGGCCGCGCCGTCGCGCCCCACCGCCTGGAGGGCGAAGCCGTACGCGGGGCGGGTCTCGGGGTGCCCGTGCTCGGCGAGGTCCCGGTGCAGGGCGTCGATGATCGAGCGGAACCCGGCGAGGAGCAGCAGCGGCAGCTCAAAGCCGTTGCGAGGTTCGACAACCTGGTTTACCTTTTTTTTGTCAACCATGTTGTCGATCCTAGCCCGCGAGAGGTTCGCCATGCCCTTTCCCGACCTCACCCCCGAGACCGCCCCGCCCGCATCGCGGCGCGCCCTGGAGGCGGTGACCGAGCGGCTGGGCTACCGGCCCGCCGCCGTCGCCCGGCTCGCCGCCTCGCCCCACACCCTGGACGGCTTCCTGAAGATCAGCGCGATCTTCGAGTCCTGCACCCTGGATCCGCTCTCCCGCGAGGTCCTGATCATGACGATGGCCACGCGCAACGACTGCCACGTCTGCGTCGCGATGCACACCGCCAAGCTGACCGCCCTGGACGCCGACCCGGCGCTCGTCGCCGCCCTGCGCGACGGGACGGAGGCCCCACTGCCGGACGAACGGCTCGAAGCCGTACGGCGGTTCACCCTGGCCGTGCTCGCCTCGGCGGGCACGGTGGACGACGCGGACCTGCGGGACTTCCTCTCGTACGGCTACACCGAGCAGAACGCCCTCGAAGTGGTCCTGGGCATCGGCGCGTACACCCTGTCGACCCTGGCCAACCGGCTCACGGGAGCCCCGGTGGACGAGCAACTGGCCGCGTTCGCCCAGTAGTCGGAGGCGAGCTGAACGGATCGGGCTCCCCGTCCGTATGGGACGTCACGCTTCTCCCTCGAAGCAGAGGAGTCCCATGCGACGCACATCACGCAAGAAACGTTCCACGCCGGCCAAGCGGGCCATCGCCGCCTCCGCAGCCCTGATCCTGGGGGGAGGTGGGCTGGTCGCGGTCAATGTCTACGCCTCCGCGGGAGAAGGACCGTCCGGTTCTTCTCCGCCCACCCGGACGCAGAACGCGGGCCGTCAGCTGTCCACCATCGACTGTCCCGAAGCCGTCAACGGACTGCCCGAGGTGCCGGATCAGGCACGCGGGGAGGTCGACCGCGAACTGGCGGCGATGGATACCCAGATCACCGACGCCTACCGGCAGTTCGCTGACCGGAAGGAGCAGATAACCCAGGATCCGAGGCTGGCGGAGAACGCCGTGCTCGGCCCGTTGCGCAGTAAACGAACAGCCAGCCTCGACCGCATCGGCATCGCGATCGGGCGCGTGGGCGAGCGGCCGGCGGGGCTGGAGGGCCTCGCCGGGTGCAGCCTGCGCGCCGACGACAGCCGCCCCGGAAGCGGAAACGGCAACGGCAACGGCGGCAGTGACGGCAACGGTGGCGATAACGGTGACGGCGGTCAGGACGACGGCCAGGGCCAGGACCAGGGTCAGAATCAGGGCCAGAACGAAGGGCAGGGGCAGGACCCCGGTCAGGACCCGGGCGGCCAGGACCCCGGCCAGGGCGAGGACCCCGGGCAGGACCAGGGCCAGGGCGGCAACGGACCCGTGGCCGCCGATTTCGTCGATATCCAGTCCGTCCAGCCAGGCGTCGACCGGCCCCGCCAGCGCCGCGGCGCGTCCCGGGGCACCTTCACCACCGACTGCGGCCGTAATGAGAACGGGAAGTTCAACCCGGACAACGTCATCGTCGCGCCCGGCGTGAGCAACGGCGCGCACCACATGCACGATTACATCGGCAACCAGGCCAACGACGCCTTCGCGAGCGACGACGATCTGGCGAACGGCGCGACCACCTGCCGTAACCAGGGCGACCGGTCGACCTATTACTGGCCCGTCCTGCGTCTGCAGAACGGGCAGAACGAGGACGACGTGGACGCCGACGGCGGCGGCCGGGACCAGAACGTCGGCGAGATCCAGACGCCGTCCGAGGTGACGCTGAAGTTCGTCGGCTCGCCCGTCGGCAGGGTCACCGCGATGCCGCGCTTCCTGCGGATCATCACCGGGGACGCGAAGGCGTTCACCAACGGCGACGCCAATGCCAACGCCTCGTGGAGCTGCACCGGATTCGAGGACCGCCAGTTGACGGACAAGTACCCGATCTGTCCCGAGGGCAGTCAGGTGGTGCGTACGTTCGCCTTCCAGAACTGCTGGGACGGGCAGAACACCGACAGCGCCAACCACCGCACCCATGTGGCGTTCGCCCAGGACGACGGGCGGTGCCCGAACGGGTTCCGGGCGGTGCCGCAGCTGGTGCAGCGCATCGTCTACGACGTTCCGCCGGGGCCCGGCTTCGCCGTGGACTCGTTCCCGGAGCAACTGCACAAGCCGATCACCGATCACGGCGACTTCATCAACGTCTTCGACGACCGGCTGATGAACAAACTGGTGCGGTGCATCAACGACGGCCGCCGCTGCCGCTGACGCGGCGCGTGCGGCCCCCGTGAACCTGCGCGGTCAGCCCGGGTGGTGACCGGAGTGCCCGTCCTCGCTCCCCCCTCCGCCACTGTCCCCCGAGTGGTGAGGCGAGGCGGTCTCCACCGTCCCCCCGAGCCGGCCGCGCAGCGCCGCGACCACGTCCGGGCCGCCGACGGCCACCCACTGCCGTCCGACGAGGTACGAACCGCCGTAGTCCTTGGCCTCGTTGATCCACTCCCGCTGCCCGCGGTCGGTGGCGAAGGTGGTGAGGACGTAACGCCCCTCGCCCGTCCTGCAGTTGGCCTGCCGGAGCTCGGCCGCGTCGGTCTGCACGTTCGGGTCGCAGCCGGCCTTCTTCGCCAGCTGTTCCAGCGTGCCCGTCGCGGCCGGCTTCGGCGTGGGCCGCTGCTCCCCCCTGCCGTCGTCGGCCGATTCCGTACTGCACCCGGCCAGGAGCATAACTCCCGCCAGGACAAGGGCAGTTGCCCCGCCGCGCCGCGTGTTCCGCCATTCCGGTTGTGTCACCATCGGGCCATCCTGCACCCGGAAGCGGGGCTACGGGTGGGCTACGGCAAGACTCACGCCTGCGGCCCCGTGCCGCCCCGCGAGCCGTCGCGCGATGATCGCTTGTATGACGAAACCCGTGCAGGCCCGCCCCTTCGACGCCATCGCCGCCGCCTACGACGCCCACCGCCCCTCCTACCCGCCCGCCCTGTTCGACGCCGTCGAGGAGCTGGCCGGAGTGCCGCTCGCCGGAGCCCGGGTCGCGGACGTCGGCGCGGGCACGGGGCTCGGCACGGCCCGGCTGTACGAGCGCGGGGCCCGGGTCACCTCGGTGGAGCCGGGCGACGGGATGGCCGAGCAGTTCGCCCGGAGCCTGCCGGACGTGCCGCTGGTCCGGGGCGACGGGAACAACCTGCCGCTGCGGACCGGGGCGGTGGACCTGATCACGTACGCCCAGGCGTGGCACTGGACCGACCCCGGCCGCTCGGTCCCCGAGGCCCACCGGGTGCTGCGGCCGGGCGGGGCGCTCGCCCTGTGGGGGAACGACGGCGACCCGGGAAAATCCCTGCACGCCTCTGGTCCGCCCGCATACCCGTCAGTACATTGACAACATGTCTAACACGCAGCCAGCGGCGGTCGCGTCGGAGCGGACGTCCCTCAAGGCCCGCAAGGTGTCCTTCGCCTGGGAGAAGACCCCCCTGCACTGGGTGCCGGGCGACCCGTTCACCACGCACACCATCAACGTGCTTCATCTGCTGCTCCCGGCCGGGGAACGCTGGTTCATCCACGTCTACCGGCAGATCCTGCCGCACATCCACGACGACCAACTCCGCGAGGACGTCATCGGGTTCATCGGGCAGGAGGCGGTGCACTCGCAGGCGCACGACGATGTGCTGCCGCACATGCGGGAGTTGGGGCTCGACCCGACCCCGTACACCGCGCAGGTCGACTGGTTCTTCGAGAAGCTGCTCGGGGACCGGACCCTGCCGCCGGGGCGGGCCTCCAAGTGGTGGCTGATGGAGCGGGTGGCGATGATCGCGGCGATCGAGCACTACACCGCGTTCCTCGGCGACTGGATCCTCAACGCCCAGGCCCTGGACCGCAAGGGCGCGGACCCGACGATGCTGGACCTGCTGCGCTGGCACGGCGCGGAGGAGGTGGAGCACCGGTCGGTGGCCTTCGACGTCTTCATGCATGTGGACGGCGGCTACCGGCGGCGGGTGCGCACCTGGGCGGCGGCGTTCTCCGCGCTGGTGTTCCTGTGGCAGCGCGGTATCCGCTTCTTCATGGAGAACGACCCCACGCTGCTGGACGGCAAGGCCTCCTTCAAGGCGTTCCACGCGAGCGGGAAGCAGGGCACACTGCCGAGCACGGGCTCGATCCTGCGCTCGGTCCCCAGCTATCTCAGCCGGTCCTACCACCCCTCGCAGGAGGGCAGTACGGCCCAGGCCGTGGACTATCTGACCCGCTCCCCCGCCGCGCTCGCCGCCGAGGCCGAGACCGCGAAGGGGGCCTGACCCATGGCGCTCCCCCGTCTCCGTACCGTCGTGCTGGTCTCCAGCGCCGCCCTGCTCACCCGGCGGGCCCTGAAACGCCGGATCGCCCGGTCACCGCTGTGGCCGCTGCCCGCGCTGCCGGAGCCGATATCGGGGCACTCCAAGCGGCGGGCGACGGCGGTCCGCCGGCTGCGGATCACCGGGCGGACCGTGATCGCCGAGGGGGTCGTCCAGCTCCGGCTGGAGGGTGCCGGTCTGCCGTCCTGGGAGCCGGGGGCCCATCTGGACCTGGTGCTGCCGTCCGGTCTGGTGCGGCAGTTCTCGCTCTGCGGCGACCCGGCGGACACCGGGGCGTACACGGTGGCGACCCGGCTGGTGGCGGACGGCCGGGGCGGTTCGCGGGAGGTGCACGAACAGCTCCAGGAGGGCCTGGAGGTGGAGGTGCGCGGACCCCGCAACCGCTTCCCGCTGACCGAGGCTCCGGGTTACGTCTTCGTCGTCGGCGGGATCGGGATCACCCCGGTGTTGCCGATGCTGCGGGCGCTGGCCTCGTCGGGGGCCGAGTGGCGGCTGCTGTACGGGGGCCGGTCGCGCGCCTCGATGCCGTTCCTGGAGGAGATCGAGAAGCTGGGCGCGGACGGGGACCGGGTCACGGTCGTCGCCCAGGACGAGGCGGGCCACCCGGGCATCGCCGGGGCGCTGGCGGACCTCGCCCCGGGTACGGCGGTCTACTGCTGCGGCCCCGAGCCGCTGATGGACGCCGTCGCCGCCGCGCTCCCGGCCGGACACCCCCTGCACCTGGAGCGGTTCTCGGCCGACACCGATGACGCGTCGGGCACCGGCCCCTTCGAGGTGGAGCTGCACCGCAGCGGCCGGACCGTGCGGGTGGCGGCCGGACAGTCGGTGCTGGCGGCCGTCCGCGAGGAGGTGCCGTACGTGGCGTACTCCTGCGAGCAGGGGTTCTGCGGGACCTGCCAACAGCGTGTGCTGGCGGGCGAGATCGACCACCGGGACGAACTGCTGACCGATGACGAGCGGGGCGACTCGATGCTGATCTGCGTATCGCGGTGCCGGGGCGAACGTCTCGTCCTGGACCTCTAGGGTCTGTGCGTCCGGGCCCCGGATAGGCTGTTCGCATGACGACCGGGGTGCGGCGCAGGATGGGCGTCGACGAGCGCAGACAGCAACTGATCGGCGTCGCGCTGGACTTGTTCAGCCGCCGCTCGCCCGAGGACGTGTCGATCGACGAGATCGCCGCCGCCGCGGGGATCTCCCGTCCGCTGGTGTACCACTACTTCCCCGGGAAGCAGAGCCTGTACGAGGCGGCGCTGCGGCGGGCCACCGACGAGCTGGCGGCCCGCTTCCTGGAGCCCCTCGAAGGGCCCCTGGGGGCGCGGCTGCTGCGGGTCATGGGGCGGTTCTTCGACTTCGTCGACGAGCACGGCCCGGGCTTCTCGGCGCTGATGCGCGGCGGGCCCGCGGTCGGTTCCTCGACGGCGAACGCCATGATCGACGGGGTGCGGCAGGCCGCGTACGAGCAGATCATCACGCACCTGGGGGTGAGCGAACCGCCCGCCCGGCTGGAGCTGGTGGTGCGCTCCTGGGTCTCGCTCGCCGAGTCGACGGCGCTGATCTGGCTGGACGGGCGGCGCATTCCGCGCGAGGAGCTGGAGATGCAGCTGGTGCACGACTTCGCGGCGCTGGCCGCGGTCAGCGCCGCCTACGACCAGGAGATGGCGGGCATCGTGCTGCGGGTGCTGTCCCAGGAGCCGCCGGACGGGCCGTTCGGGGAGCTGCTGGCGCGGCTCTCCGCGTTCGCCCCGGATGTGCCCGCCGTGCCGGCCCAGCGACCGCCGAAGCCGTAGGGCCGGCTCAGGCGGGCAGACCGTTGCGGTGGGAGACGCGGCGGGCGGCGGCCAGCAGGGCGTGGATCTGCGGGCCCGCCTGGTCGATCTCGGTGACCGGGCGGGGGAACGGCAGCGTGACGTCCTCATGGGTGCGGGGGTATTCGAGCCGCAGGGTCACTCCGTACCGGTTCATCGCCAGCGGCACGGCCCGGGTCATGCCGCGCTCGGGGCGGGGGTGGACGAGGCGCAGGAGCAGCGGGACCAGCTCGGCGTGGTCGTCCACCAGATGCGTGAGCATGCCCGCCTCGCAGGCGGCGATCGGGTCGGTCTCCGCCTCCTCCAGCTCCTCCAGCGTGACGAACGTACGCCCCTCGGCGTCCTCCAGGACGGCCTGCCCGAACTCCATGCAGGTGGACTGCTCGGTGTCGGTGCTGTACGGGGCGGCGAGCAGCCCGGTGACCGTGACGCGGGCGCGCAGCCGGTCGCGTACGGGGGTGGGGGCGATGTCCGTGAACTCCAGGCGGGCCGGGACGCGTTCGGCGCTCGGCGCGTGGTCGCCGTCGTTCGGGGCGTGCAGGTGGATGTGGCCCATCGCGCCCGTGCCGTCGAGGCGGCGGACTTCGGTGTGCAGGCCGTCGCTGACCACCGTCATGGAGTGGGCGACGGTCAGGATCGACCGGACGCGCTCGGCGCGGGTCGGCTGCGTGGCGCGGGGGCGGGAAAGACGCATCCGAGTTCTCCAGGGAGGGTCAGCGAAACCCAAGCGGCTACTTAGGTATGCCTAACCTTACTCACATGGAGGCGGGTGCGGGTAGTCCGGGGCGCCATCGGTGCACCGGCTCCTCCACGACCTGCCTTCCCGCCAGGTCAGAGCTGGAGTTCGGCGCGCAGGGCGGCGGCGAGCCCGACCTCCGCGTTGTCCGACTGGCCGCGCTCGAAGGCGCGCTGGTACGCCTCGTCGCCGACGGCCGCCCGCGCCTGGAGTTCGCACCGCTCGCGGACCGGGCCCAGCTCGGGCGTACCTCGCTGGGGGTGGCCGACCATGCGCCAGTACGCATGCCCGGTGCCGTAGACCCGGGCGGCCTGCGCGCCCGCGCCCTGGGCGGCGATGGCGGCGGCCAGGATGTCCAGGCCCAGCGCGATGCCGAAGCTGTCGCGGAGCCGGTGCTTGCCCGCGAGCATGGAGCGGGCGTGCGTGGCGGAGGCCGCGGCGCGGCCCTGGAGCAGCGCGATCAGGGCGAGCTGGTAGTCCGCGTAGGAGCGGGTCCAGTATTCGCCGCCGCGTTCGCAGGCCCGGCGCAGCTCGCCGGCCGCCGCCTCGGACTCGGTGAGCCGGCCGAGCGCGGTCAGCGCGAAGACGGTGATGAGGCGGCAGCGCAGCCGGTGGGCGGAGTCCACGGGGACGCTCTCGGTCATGCGCAGGACGCGTCCGGCCGCCTCCAGGGCCGCCGCGGGCTCCCCGGTCATCAGCTGGGTGAGCCCGGAGAGATACGTGGCGCCGAGCATGCCCTCGTCGTCCCCGTCGTACAGGGCGGTGGCCGTGCAGAGCGCGCCGTACTTCTCGGCGGTCGCGAAGTCGCTCTGAAGGAGGGCCGCGACGCCGAGGACCCAGTGCAGCCTGGTCCGGTGGGGTCCGTCGACGGGGCCCGCGTCCAGCGCCCGCTGGGCGTAGTTCCTGGCCTCGGAGAGGTGGCCGCAGCAGGCCCAGAAGAAGCCGACCCGGCCCGCCATCTCCTGGGCCCCGCCGACATCGTGAGCGAGCAGGTGTTCCAGGGCGGCGCACAGGTCGAGGTGGGTGTCGGACACCTTGTGGTACCAGGACACCTGGTCAGGGCCGGTCCAGCCGTCGTGGGCCCGGCGGGCGAGGCCGAGGAAGCTTCTCGCGTGCCGGTCGGCGGCGGCGCGGTCCTCGCCCAGCTCGGCGAGCCACATCCGGCCGTACTCGCGCAGGGTGTCGAGCATCCGGTAGCGGTCGCCGTCGCGCTGGACGACGGACTGGGCGACGAGACCCTGGAGCGCCCGGTCCACGTCGTCGGCGGTGAGCGGGCCTCCGGTGCAGACCTCGCGGGCGACCTCCGCGTCGAAGTCGGTCCGCAGGGGGGTGAGGCGGGCCCACAGGAGGCGTTCCAGCGGGGTGCACAGCTCGTGGGACCAGCCGATGGCGGTGCGCAGGGTGCGGTGGCGGCGGGGCCACACCGTCGCGTCGGCGAGGAGGTCGAGGCGGGAGCCGCCGGGGTCGAGGGCGCGGGTGCCGCTCCGGGCGTCGAAGCGGGTGCCGATCCGGGTGGCGAGCTGGGCCACGCTGTGCCGGCCGATGCCCGCGGCGGCCAGTTCGATGGCGAGCGGGATGCCTTCGAGGCGGCGGCAGATCTCGGCGGCGGCCGCCTCGTCGCCGGGGGCGTCGAGGCCGGCCCGGGGGTCGGCGGCGCGCAGCCGGTCGGCGAAGAGCTGGAGGGCGTCGGGCGCGCCGTCGACCGGCAGCGGCGGCACCTCGACGACGTGCTCGCCGCGGGTGCCGAGCGGCTGCCTGCTGGTGACGAGGACGGTCAGCCGCGTCGAGGTGGTCAGGATCTCGGCCAGCAGGTGGGAGCAGGGGCCGCGGAGGTGTTCGGCGGAGTCGAGGACCAGCAGGAGGTGCTTGTCGCCGAGCCATTCGCAGAGCGCCTCGACGGGCATCCGCAGGGTGTGGTCGGCGAGCCCGACCGCGTCCGAGACGGTGGGGAGCAACAGCCGGTCGTCGGAGAGCGGGGAGAGGTCGGCCCACCAGGCGCCGTCCGCGTAACGGTCGGCGACCGTGCGGGCGGCCCGGAGTGCAAGCCGGGTCTTGCCGACCCCGCCGGGGCCGATCAGGGTGGTCATCCGCCGGGTGGTCAACGCGGTGTGCAGCCGGGCCAGTTCGGCCCGCCTCCCGACGAAGCTGCTCGTCTCCTCGGGAAGGTATCCCACCTTGGTCATCATCACCGTCCGCACGCTGGGGCAGGGTGCGTCGGCGGGCCGACTGCCGCGGGCCGGTCCTGCTC
>NZ_JBHXJG010000183.1:0-14934 GCF_042723425.1 Streptomyces sp. NPDC058375
GGGTAGGCGGGGCCGGGGCCCCGCCCGTGGCCGGCGCGTTGAGCTCCACCGAGCGGTCGGTGGAGATCGGCGGTGGCGCCGGTGATCGCCCCGGGCGCGGCGAGCGCCGGCCGGGAGTCATGGGTGGCCGCCGGCCCGGTGCGGGCGTCGGCGGCCGCACGGTCCGGTCGGCCCGGTAAGGGGACGGCGGACCGGCGGCGGAGCGGACCGGTCCGGCCGCCGGGGGAGCGGCGGACGCTCAGGAGACGCCCGTTCACCGGTCCATCCGGACGGCGGCCCCGGACAGCTGGTCCTCCAGGCGGCGGATGTCGGCGTCGACCATGATCCGGGCCAGCTCACGGGACTTGACCTCGGGCTTCCAGCCCAGCAGCTCCTCGGCCTTGGACGCGTCACCGATCAACGCGTCGACCTCGCTGGGGCGTTCGTACTTCGGGTCGTAGCGCACGTGCTCGCGCCAGTCGAGACCCGCGTGCTCGAAGGAGATCTCCAGGAACTCCCGGACGCTGACGCCCTCACCGGTGGCGATCACGAAATCGTCGGGGTTGTCGCCCTGGAGCATCCGCCACATGGCGTCCACGTACTCCGGCGCGTACCCCCAGTCCCGGACCGCGTCCAGGTTGCCCAGGTGCAGCCGGTCCTGGAGCCCGGCCTTGATCCGGGCGACGCCCCGGGTGATCTTCCGGGTCACGAAGGTCTCGCCCCGGCGCGGCGACTCGTGGTTGAAGAGGATCCCGTTCACCGCGAACATGCCGTACGCCTCGCGGTAGTTGACCGTCGCCCAGTACGAGTAGACCTTCGCCACGCTGTACGGGCTGCGCGGGTGGAACGGGGTCTTCTCGTTCTGCGGGGGCGGGCTGGCGCCGAACATCTCCGAGGACGAGGCCTGGTAGATCCGGGTCTGGATGCCGCTGGCCCGGACCGCCTCCAGCAGCCGGACGGTGCCGAGCCCGGTGACGTCACCGGTGTAGAGCGGGGCGTCGAAGGACACCCGCACATGCGACTGCGCGCCCAGGTTGTAGACCTCGTCGGGCTGGATGTCGCGCAGCAGGTTCACCAGGGCCACACCGTCGGACAGGTCCGCGTGATGCAGGACGAAGGAGCGCTCCGGCTCCTCGGGGCCCTGGTATATGTGGTCGATCCGCTCGGTGTTGAAGCTCGAGGAACGGCGTATGAGCCCGTGCACCGTGTATCCCTTGTCGAGCAACAACTCGGCCAGATACGAACCGTCCTGGCCGGTGACTCCGGTGATGAGCGCGGTCTTCGCCACGATTCCCCCTTCTCTGCTGATCGCCTCGGCGGCGATGTTCACCGACATTTCGGAATTGGAGCGTTCTGCGGCAAACCGTCACCGCAGTCCTTTTCTGCTGGCACAATCCGAGCCATGACGACCGAACTCCCCGTCCCGTCCCAGGAATCCGCCCGTCCTCTACTGCGCCCCGGCTCCCGCATATTCGTCGCGGGACACCGCGGCCTGGTCGGCTCGGCGGTGGCCCGCCGCCTCGCCGACGACGGCCACGAGGTGGTCACCCGTGGCCGCGACCTCCTCGACCTGCGCGACGCCGCGCGGACCGAGACGTTTCTGAAGGAGGTCCGCCCGGACGCCGTGGTGCTGGCCGCCGCCAAGGTCGGCGGGATCATGGCCAACAGCACGTATCCGGTGCAGTTCCTGGAGGACAACCTGCGCATCCAGCTCAGCGTGATCGCCGGTGCGCACGCGGCCGGGACCGGGCGGCTGCTCTTCCTCGGCTCGTCGTGCATCTACCCCCGGCTCGCGCCCCAGCCGATCCGTGAGGATTCGCTGCTCACCGGCGAGCTGGAGCCCACCAACGAGGCATACGCCCTCGCCAAGATCGCCGGGATCGTCCAGACCCAGTCCTACCGGCGGCAGTACGGCGCGTCCTACATCAGCGCCATGCCCACCAATCTCTACGGGCCCGGCGACAACTTCGACCTGGAGACCTCGCACGTCCTGCCCGCGCTGATCCGCCGCTTCCACGAGGCGCGCAGGGACGGGGCCCCCGAAGTGACTCTGTGGGGATCCGGCTCCCCGCGCCGCGAGTTCCTCCACGTCGACGACCTCGCCGCCGCCTGCGTCACCCTGCTGGAGGACTACGACGGCGACGAACCCGTCAACATCGGCTGCGGCGAGGACCTCACCATCCGCGAACTCGCCGAGACCGTACGCGATGTGACGGGCTACCAGGGCCGCATCTGCTGGGACACGTCGAAGCCCGACGGGACGCCCCGCAAGCTGCTCGACGTCACCCGCCTGACCTCCCTCGGCTTCAAGCCGCAGATCCCGCTGCGTGACGGCATCGCCCGCACCTACGCCTGGTGGCTCGGACAACTCGCGCCCGGACAGTGACCGTTCGCCGCCGTCGAGGCCTGGAGAGGTCTCGCGGCGGCGCACCGGTGGTGCTGCTCCTCGCATCCGCACGCCCGCCGCTCTCAGTACGCCCCGCGGCCGTCGGTGACGGCGCGCACGGTGCGGGCGAGGAGTCCCATGTCGGCGGCGACCGACCAGTTGTCCACGTACCAGAGGTCGAGCGAGACGGTCTCCTGCCAGCTCAGGTCGGAACGGCCGCTCACCTGCCACAGGCCCGTGAGCCCCGGCTTCACGGTGAGCCGGCGGTGCTCCCGCTCGTCGTAGCGCGACGCCTCCTCCGGCAGCGGCGGCCGCGGGCCCACCAACGACATGTGGCCCAGCAGCACATTGACGAGCTGCGGGAGTTCGTCGATCGACGTGCGCCGCAGCATCCGGCCGACCGGAGTCACCCGGGGATCGCTGCGCATCTTGAACAGCGGGCCGTCGACCTCGTTGGCCGCGGTGAGCCGCGCCTTGAGGTGCTCCGCGTCCGGCACCATCGTGCGGAACTTCCACATGGTGAAGGGCCGGTTGTGCTGCCCCTGCCGCACCTGCCGGTGGAAGACCGGGCCCCGCGAGGAGAGCCGGACGCTCAGCGCCACGGCCAGTAACAGCGGTGCCAGGGCCAGCAGTCCGAACAGGGCGCCCGTACGGTCCAGTACGGCCTTCACCGCCGCCTGCGGCCCCCCGCGCTGCGGCGGCGCGATGTGCAGCAGGGTGAGCCCGGCCGCGGTGACGGGACGCACCCGCGCCGCCGCCACACCGGACAGCTCCGAGAGCACGGAGAGGGCGACGCCCCCGTCGTGCAGCCCCCAGCCGAGGCGGCGCAGCCGGTCGCCGGTCAGCTGGGGCCCGGGAGCCACCAGCACCAGGTCCGCCGCGTGGGCGAAGACCCCGCCCAGCACCGTCGACACATCGTCGTCGGCTGGGCAGGACGCGAGGCGCCCCGGCACCTGCACCCCGTCCAGCTCCAGCCGGCCGGCCCCCACCGGTATGGCGGCGACGAGCGCATAGCCGTGATCCGTACGGGAGTTGAGTAGCTCGGCCACCCGGCCCACCCCCGCCGCCTCACCGACCAGCAGCACCCTGCGGACCCGGCTTCCCCGCCGTGCGGAGCGCAGCCCCGCCACGGCCGTTGCGATCAGGAGCCCCGGCGCGACGGCCACGACGGCCGTGGCCGGGTCCACCGGGCTGCCCGCCGCCGTGTGCAGCACGGCCAGCAGACCGATGAGCACGAGCCAGTCGCTCACCGCCCCGCCCACGCCGGGCGCACTGCCCGGCTCGGCCCGCAGCCGGTCGGTGTACCGTCCGCGGGCACCGCGCAGCCCGGCCCACAGCAGCCCCGCCACCGCGGCGGCCGCCACCGGGCGCGGCTGGTCGCCCGCGCGCAGCAGCAGCCACGCCGGACCGGCCAGACCCAGCAGATCGGTCAGCGCGACGAGGGCCGGGCCGGGATCGGGCTTGCGCCGGACCGGCGCCGGTCCCGCCGGATCGCGCTGAGCTGTCGGAGCCCTCCACAGCTGTTCCAGGGCCGCCGTGCGATTCCGGGATGCGGCGGTGCGGGGGCGCGGCGCGCCCCGGAGCCCCACCGGTCCGGACAAGCCGGTATCAGGTACCGGTCCGGATAGGTCGGTATCAGGTATTTCGACATGCCCCATGAGCCCCCCAGCCACAGTTGCACCCCCACAAACGGGACGCATCCGCCGATCCCATGGACTGACGGATGCGCCCTCGCTCGGTGCACGATATCCACACACGTGCCATTTCGCTGGAGTTCTCGTGAAGTTCAGACGGTCTGGTTCGGGCACCTCCGATCGGCCGGAACCGTTCGATGTCCCCTGCTGGGCAAGCAGGTTGAGGGAGAGACAGGCCGGTAAGCGCTTGTATCCGGCGGTGCCGAGAGGCGGCTCGTGGAGGTTCGGGCTCCGCCGCGCCCCGGCGGAAACGTGTGAACCCCCTGGCGGGCGGTGTGTCCGGCAAGGGGGTTCACACGTTCCCCGCCCGCTCCCGAGGGGCGGACGGGCTGCTACGGCGTCAGAGTGCGCCCTCCGTGCGCCTCTTGGCGCGCCGGCGGACCAGTACCCCCGCGCCAACGAGGGTCGCTGCCGCGAGAGTTATCGACATCACAGTGGCCCCGGTGGCGGCCAGGCTGCCGCCGCCGGACGTGGCGGCGGTCCCGGGGCCGCCCCCGACGCCACCGCCGACCGTGGAACCGGTGCTCCCGGCCGTACCGGTGGAGCCGGATCCCCCGGTGGAGCCGCCGGCCGACTGCGTACCGCTGTCGCCGCCTGTCGATCCGTCACCTCCCGTGCTGCCGGAGCCGTTCGAGGTCTCACCGGAGCCGCCGGTGTCGCCTCTGGTCTCTCCGCCGCTGTCTCCGCCCGCCTCGCCGCCGCCGGTGGCCGCGGTGACGGTGAGGGTCACGGCGGCGGTACGGGTGGTGCCGACGTCGTTGCGGAACTCGGCGCGGTAGCGGTAGCCGTCCTGCGCCGCCCTCGCGGTGAACGTGAGGGCCGACGCGCTCGCACCCTCGACGTCCTTCCAGGTCTGCGAGCCGTCGGTGCTGACCTGCCAGCGGACCGTGGGCTCCGGGGCGCCCTCCGCCTCGGCGGTGAGGGAGACCTCCTCGCCGTCCTTCGCCGTGAGATCGGCGGGCGCGCGGGTCACCAGGGGCGAGACCTGCCGGACCAGCTTGGTGATCTTCCCCTCGGCGGGGCTGGTCACATAGGCGGTGGCGCCGCCCGGCTCGACGGCGAGCGAGGCCGCCCCGGCCTGGGAGTGGTTGCCGGGCAGCGACAGGTCCTTCGCGGCCACGGCGAAGTCCTCGTCGTCGTAGACGGTCAGCGTGCCGTTGTTGTCGTTGGCCGGGTCGGAGAGGTCCCCGCCGTCCTGCCAGAACTCGGTAAGGCACCTAAGTAGAAGTCTGTTGGGTTGTCAACAAAGTGGACCGGCCGGTGCGGAGAGGATCAGGCGTCGTCGGCCGGCGGCAGGGCCTGCTCGGTCCAGATGGTCTTCCCGGTGGGGGTGTACCTCGTGCCCCACCGCTGGACGAGCTGCGCCACGATGAACAGGCCGCGCCCGCCCTCGTCGTCCTCCGCGCTGTGCCGCAGGTGCGGGGAGGTGTGGCCGGTGTCCGCCACCTCGCACACCAGGGTGCGGTCCCGGATGAGGCATAGCCCCAGCGGCCCGCCCGCGTACCGGACTGCGTTGGTGACCAGCTCGCTGACGACCAGCTGGGTCGCGAACACCAGCTCCTCCAGGCCCCAGGCCTCCAGTTGGCCGGTGGCCAGCTCGCGGGCGCGGCCCACCGAGACCGGTTCGGCGCTCAGCTCCCAGTCGGCGACCCGTTCCGCGTCGAGCTCGCGGGTACGGACCAGGAGCAGGGCCGTGTCGTCGGCGCTCGTGCCGCCGGGCACCAGCTCGGAGACGGCTCGGTCGCACAGCTCCTCCAGGGAGGCGGAGCGGTCGCCGAGCACCCGGCCGAGCGTGTCGAGGCCGTGGCTGATGTCGTGGTCCCGGGCCTCGACCAGGCCGTCGGTGAACAGCGCCAGCAGGCTGCCCACCGGCAGGTCGACCTCCATCGACTCGAACGGCAGGCCGCCCAGGCCCAGCGGCGGCCCGGCGGGCAGGTCCGGGAACGTCACCCGGCCGCCGGGGTCGACGATGGCCGGTGGCAGATGCCCGGCACGGGCCATGACGCAACGCCGGGAGACCGGGTCGTAGACCGCGTACAGGCAGGTCGCCCCGGTGGTCACGTCGTACGTCTCGACGGCCCCGCCGTACGCGTCCGGCGGCTCCTCCGCGGGCTGCCCCACCAGGTCGTCCAGCCGGGTCAGCAGTTCGTCCGGGGCCATGTCGAGCTGGGCGAAGGCCCGTACGGAGGTACGGAGCCGCCCCATGGTGGCGGCCGCCTGGAGGCCGTGCCCGACCACGTCCCCCACGACGAGGCCGACCCGGGTTCCGGACAGCGGGATCACGTCGAACCAGTCGCCGCCGACGCCGGTCACATCGTCGGCGGGCAGGTAGCGGTAGGCGGTCCGGACCGCGGACTGCGGCGGCAGGTGGTGCGGCAGCAACTGCCGCTGGAGCGCGAGGGAGGCGGTGCGCTCGCGGGTGTAGCGGCGCGCGTTGTCGATGCAGACCGCGGCCCGGGCCGCCAGCTCGTCGGCCAGGGCGACCTCGCCGTTGTCGAACGTGGTCGCCCGGTCGGGGGCGGGCGACCGGCCCGAGGCGTCGGGCCCGGCGCCCCGGTCGAAGGTGACGAGCCCGAGGATGCCGCCGCCGGCCCGCAGGGGCACGACCAGGGTGCCCTCGTCGAGCACGAGCCCGCCCGAGGACAGGCTGCGGTTCTGCGGGGAGCCGGGCGGATAGACGACGGGCGGATACGGGTGCCGGTCGTCCCCGGGGCCCGCGGAGCCGCGCGCTGTACGGGGGGCCGCCTCCGGACGGGCGTCCGCGAGTGCGGGGTCGGGCGGGTCGGGATCGGGCGGGCCCGGGTCGGGGAGGGCCGGATCGAGCATGCCCGCGTCGGGGAGGGCCGGTTCCGGTGCAGCCCTCACGGGGGCCGGCGGGGACGGATCGGGCAGGCCCGGGCCCGGGCCGCCCTGACCCGCGCCGCCCTGACCCGCGCCGCCCTGACCCGCGCCGCCCTGACCCGCGCCGCCCTGACCCGCGCCGCCCGGGTCGGGGAGGGCCGGGTCCGGTGTCGTCGCTCCCGGCTCCGAGCGTTCCGCGACCCGCATCAGCGACATGTCCGCCGGGCTGCCCACCGCCGCCGTCTCCCCGGTCACCGCGGCCCGCGTGACATCGACCCGTACGGTCGAGGCGAAGTCCGGTACGGCCACCTCGGCGATCTCCTCGGCGGTGGTCGCCACGTCCAGGACCGTGCCGATCCTGCGCCCGGCCTCGACGAGGAGGGTCAGCCGCTCCTGGACCCGGTAGCGGTCGGTGATGTCGAAAGCGTCCTCGCACACGCCGAAGACGTGCCCGTGGGCGTCCTCCAGCCGGTAGTAGGCGCAGGACCACAGGTGGTCGCGCCCCGGGTCGCTGGGCTGCTGCCCCCGGAAGTGCAGGTCGAGGATCGGCTCGCCCGTGTCGAGCACGTGGTGCATGACGCCTTCGAGCGTCTGCGGATAGCCCGGGGTCACGAAGGAGCCCCCGGAGTACAGCTCGTCGGCCCGCTTGCCCCGGAACGCGGCCAGCGGCTGCCCGATCTCCCGCTCGTACGCCGTGTTGCTCCAGGTCAGCCGCAGATCGGTGTCGTAGATCGCCAGTCCGACCGGCGACTGGGTGGCCAGCCCCTGGAGCAGGGCGAGCCGCGATTCCCAGTGCCGCAGTTCCCCGACCTCGGCCGCCACCAGGATCCGGTCCGGGGCGCGGGAGCCACGGGTCGCGGCCCCGCCCGGCAGCGGGCACATCGCCGTCGCCACCAGCAGCTCACGGCCGTCGCGGGCGCGTGCCACGTGGATCTCGTTGCCGAGGAGGGACGGCGGGCCGATGCCGGCCGCGGTCCCTCCCGCTGCTTCGGCTGCTTCGGCCGGGGGAGTGCCGCCGACCGGGCGCACCGAGAGGAACGCGCTCAGCGGCCGCCCCAGGACATCGGCGGGGCCGTAGCCGAGCAGCTCGGCGGCCGCGGGGCTCCAGCCGACGACCGTGCTCTCGGCGTCCAGAACCACCGTGGCCGCCCTGGTGATGTCCAGAGGTCCACGGAAATCGGCGCTCTCCGCCGTGTTCGCCGCGCTCACGGCGCGACACCGGCCCGGTTCATTACTTTCAGAATCGGCCCTGCCCGGAACCCGCACAACCGCGGTGCCCCGGGCCGCGCCCGCGGGAAGCCGGGGTCAGCGCACGCCGTCGGGCCGGAACTGCACGCTGACGCGTGGCCCGACGGCCCGCGCGGTCTTGGGGATCGCGTGCTCCCAGGTGCGCTGGCAACTGCCGCCCATGACGATCAGGTCGCCGTGGCCGAGCGTCCGGCGGACGGGGGCGGGGCCCGGGCGGCGCGGCCGCAGCGCGAGGGGCCGGGGCGCGCCCAGCGAGAGGATCGCGACCATCGTGTCCTCGCTGCTTCCCCGCCCGATGGTGTCCCCGTGCCAGGCGACCCCGTCCCGCCCGTCGCGGTAGAAGCACAGCCCCGCCGTGGTGAACGGTTCGCCCAGCTCGGCCGCGTAATGCTCGCCCAGCTCGGTGCGGGCGGCCTCCAGGGCCGGATGGGGCAGGGGGTCGCGGCGGCCGAAGAAAGCCAGCAGCCGGGGGACCGCCACCACGCGCTCGTACATGACGCGCTGCTCGGCCCGCCAGGCGACCTCGCGTACCAGCGTGTCGAACAGTGTGTCCGCACCTTGGAGCCACTGCGGCAGCACGTCGATCCAGGCCCCATGGCCGAGATCGGTGCGCCGCAGTCCGCTCAGGGGGCGGGTGCCGACCTCGGCCTCCTGGTCGAAAAGCGAGCTTTGCAGGTGTACGGCCATGGGGAGAGCGTAACGCTATTCGAGCACGTGTGCGAATACTCGTACGGGTCGGGCCGGGCTCAGCCTTCCTTGACCAGGTCCGCGCACTTCTCGCCGATCATCATCGTGGTGATGCACGGATTGACCGTCGGCAGGAACGGCATGACCGACGCGTCGGCCACCCGCAGCCCCGTGACGCCCTTCACCCGCAGCTGCGGGTCGAGCGGCGAGTCCGGGTCGTTTGCCGGGCCCATGCGGACGGTTCCGGCCGGGTGGTAGACGGTGTTGTGGGTCTCGCGGATGTAGTCGAACAGCTCCGCGTCCGTGGTCGCGCCGGGCCCAGGAGCCAGCTCGGCCCCCGCCCACGCCGCCATCTCCGGCTGCGCCACGATCTCCCGCGCCAGCCGCAGCCCGTACGTCATCACCCGTACGTCGTGCTCGTCGGTGAAGTAGCGCGGATCGACCCGGGGCTTGTCCCGGAAGTCCCGGGTCCGCAGCCGCACCGTGCCCCGGGACCGGGCGCGGGTGACGTTCGGGGTCAGGCAGAACGCGTTGTCCGAGGTGGGGTAGCCGCGCCGGTAGGTGTTCAGGTCGAACGGCACCGACCCGTAGTGGAACATCAGGTCCGGCCGGTCGAGCCCCTCCTCGGTGTCCGCGAAGATCCCGATCTCCCACCACTGGGTGGAGGCGGAGACCATGGGCCGCTTCGCCTCCCACATGATCACGCCCTCCGGGTGGTCCTGGAGGTGCGAGCCCACGCCGGGGGAGTCCACCCGCACGTCCACCCCGGTCTCCCGCAGATGGCCGGCCGGGCCGATGCCCGACAGCATCAGCAGCTTCGGGGAGTCGATCGCCCCGCAGGAGACGATCACCTCGCGCCGGGCGTGCACCGTCCCGCTGTGCACGGTGTCGGGCTCCAGGTACTCCACTCCCGCGCACCGCTCGCCGTCGAACAGCAGCCGTTTCGCCTGGAGCCCCGTCCGTACCTCCAGGTTGGGCCGCTTCCCCAGCACCGGGTGCAGATACGACACCGAGGCCGAGGAACGCGTCCCGTCCTCGCGGGCGTTGATCTGGAACCAGTGCGCGCCCCGGATCACCGTGGAGCCCGTGTTGAACGGGACGGTGGGGATGCCCGCCGCCGCGCAGGCCTCCAGCAGCGCCGTACCGCACGGGTCGCGCGGCGGCACGGTCCGGATGGTGACCGGGCCGGAGCGGCCGTGGTGGTCGCCGGGCGCGTCGTTGGTCTCCAGCCGCCGGTAGAGCGGGAAGCAGTCCGCCGCGCTCCACCCCGTACAGCCCAGCGCGCCCCATTCGTCGAGGTCCTCGGCCGGGGCCCAGAAGGCGATGCAGGAGTTGTGCGAGGAGCAGCCGCCGAGCACCTTGGCGCGGGCGTGCCGCATGAAGCTGTTGCCCCGCTCCTGCGGCTCCACCGGGTAGTCCCAGTCGTAACCGGACTCCAGCAGCGCCATCCAGCGGTCCAGCCGCAGGACGCTGTCGTCCCCGACGTCCGAGGGGCCCGCCTCCAGTACGCAGACGGTGACGTCGGGGTCCTCGGTGAGCCGGGCGGCGATGACGGCGCCGGCCGTACCGCCGCCGACCACGACGTAGTCGAACGTGGGCGCAGAGCTCTCTTCGGGCATCGGGATCTCCAGGATTCAGGCGGCCGGCGGGGGAGCGGTGGGGTCCGCGGCCTTGAAGCGGTGCTCGGCGAGTACGCCGGTCCGGTGCCGCTGGACGAACCAGTAGTAGGCGAAGCCGCCGAGCGCGACGACGCCGATGAACAGGAACGCCCCCCAGCGCAGATACCAGTGCTGCGGGCCGGTCGCGTTGTACACCTCGGCGCGTGGCCAGGCCAGGTTGAGCGACATCGCCGTGCCCCAGAGCACGGCAGCGATGTTGACCGGCAGCCCCCAGCGGCCCAGCGAGAACGCGCCCTCGCGCGGCTGCCAGTCGCCGCGCAGCCGGCGCAGCAGCATGGGCACGGTGACCAGCAGATAGGCCACGTAGATCATGATGATCGCGATACTGGTGATCACCGAGAAGATCTGCGGCTGGTTGATGTTGACGACCAGGATGACGACGCCCACCACGCCGATCAGCACGGCGGGCACCACGGGCGTCTTGAACCGGGGGCTGACCCGGGCGAGCACCGACCCGGCGGGCAGGTTGTTGTCCCGCGCCATGGCGAACATCAGCCGGATCCCGGCGGCCTGCACGGCCAGCACGCACACCGTGATCGCGACGACGACCGCCCAGAGGAAGATCTCGCCGATCGTGTCGCCGAGCGTCGCCAGCACCACGTACTGGAGTCCGCCGGTGGACAGCTCCTCGGCCTTCAGGTCCGGCACCGAGAGCAGCGCGAAGAGCAGGATGAACGCGCCGATCAGGAACGAGGCGATGAGCGCCCGCAGGATGGCGCGGGGTGCGTTGCGGCCCGGGTTGTGCGACTCCTCGCCGAGCGAGGACGCGGTGTCGAAGCCGTACATCACATAGGCGGAGGCCAGCGAGGCGGTGAGGAACGCCCCGAAGTAGCCCAGCGACTGGCCGCTGCCGAGCCCGTACGTCTCCGTCAGCGCGGTGCTGGGGCCCCGGGTGATGTGGGCGGCCAGGAAGATGATCAGGGCAACGGCGGCGATCAGCTCGATGAAGACGCCCGCGGAGTTGATCCGGGCCATGAGCTTGACGCCGAACGCGTTGACCAGCGTGGAGAACAGGATCAGCACGGAGCCGAGCAGCACGGCGTTGGCCGCCTGGTCGTTCTTGCCGCTCCCGTCGCCCACGAACTGGAACCAGTCGTCGATCTGCGGCAGCGTGATCTGGTACGCCAGGGCCACCGCCGACAGGGTGACCATGGTGGCCGTCATCATCATCCAGCCGCCCAGCCAGCCGACGTGCGGGCCGCCCATCTTCTTGGCCCAGTTGTAGACCGAACCGGCCACCGGATAGCGGGCGGCCAGCTCGCAGAAGCACAGGGCCACCATCAGCTGTCCGCAGAAGACCATCGGCCAGGACCACCAGTAGGCGGGGCCGCCGAAGCTGACGCCGAAGTAGAACAGCTGGAAGGTGCCGGTCAGGATCGAGATGTAGCTGATCCCGGCGGCGAAGGTGTGGAAGTTGCCGAGCGTGCGCCGGAGTTCGGGCTTGTAGCCCAGCTCGCCGAGCGCGTCGTCGTCGTGGCTGCTGTCCGGCACCGCCCGCCCTTCGGGGCCCGTGGTGCCGCTCACTCGAACCACCGCTGCGGAGTCGCCGCGACATTGCGCCAGATGTGCTTGGCCTCCTGGTACTCGGCGAGCCCGGCCGGCCCCAGCTCGCGGCCGAAGCCGGACTGCTTCATGCCGCCCCACTCCGCCTGCGGTACGTAGGGGTGGAAGTCGTTGATCCACACGGTGCCCGCCCGCAGCCGCGCGGCCACCCGGTGGGCGCGCCCGCCGTCCTGCGTCCAGACGGCCCCCGCCAGCCCGTACACGGTGCCGTTGGCCAGCCGGACCGCGTCGTCCTCGTCCCGGAACCGCTCGACCGTGAGCACCGGACCGAACGACTCGTCCTGCACCACGGACATCGAGGCCGCGCACTCGTCGAGCACGGTGGGCGGGTAGTAGAAGCCGTTCGCCAGCGCCGGATCGTCGGGCCGCGCCCCGCCGCAGCGCAGCACCGCGCCCTCGGCGATGCCCTCCGCCACGTACGCCTCGACCTTGTCGCGGTGCGCGGCGGAGATCAGCGGCCCGCTGCGGGCGTCCTCGTCGAACGGCCCGCCGAGCTTGATCCGGCCCGCCCGCTCCACCAGCTCGTCCACGAACCGGTCGTGCAGCTCGTCCTGCACGAGGAGCCGCGCCCCGGCGGAGCAGACCTGCCCCGAGTGCAGGAACACCGCCATCAGCGCGTAGTCGACGGCGGTGTCGAAGTCGGCGTCGGCGAAGACGATGTTGGGGTTCTTGCCGCCCAGCTCCAGGGCGACCTTCTTCACGGTGGGCGCGGCGGCCGCCATGATGCGCCGCCCGGTGACGAGCCCCCCGGTGAACGACACCAGGTCCACCCGCGGGTCCTCGGTCAGCGGCGCCCCCACCACACCCCCCGCGCCGAGCACCAGATTGGCGACCCCGCCCGGCAGCCCGGCCTCGTCCAGCAGCCGCATGAGCAGGATGGCGGTGTGCGGGGTCAGCTCGCTCGGCTTGAGGACGAACGTGTTGCCGGCCCCGAGCGCCGGGGCGACCTTCCACGCGGTCTGGAGCAGCGGATAGTTCCACGGGGTGATGAGCGCGCAGACGCCGACGGGTTCGTGCACGACCCGGCTGTCGACGTCCGCGAGCCCGGTGTCGACGACGCGGCCCCCGTCCCCGGCCGCGACGAGCTCGCCGAAGTACCGGAAGCAGTTCGCGATGTCGTCCATGTCGTACGCGCTCTCGACCAGCCGCTTGCCGGTGTCCAGCGACTCGGCCCGCGCGAACACGTCCTTGTCCCGCTCCAGCAGCTCCGCGACCCGCAGCAGCAGCCGCCCCCGCTCGGCGGCGGGCGTGCGGGGCCAGGCCCCCTCGTCGAAGGCCCGCCGGGCCGCGGCGACGGCCGCGTCGGCGTCCTGGGCCCCGCCCTCGTCGACGGCGGCCACCAGCGTGCCGTCGGCCGGACAGCGGATCTCCCGCGTCCGTCCCTCGGCGGCGGCGGTCCACCGGCCATCGATGAACAGCTCCGGCATGGGCTCCTCCTGTACGGGGGCGGGCCGGGCGCCCACCGGGTGCGGGCCACGGCGACGACCGGCCCCCTGCGCGACGACGTCAGCACAGACGGTAAGGGCGGCCGGGCGGGTGCGCAGCACGGGCGGGGCCGATCGGAGCAGGCGCTGCCCCGGGGGCATGGGTTCTCGATCAAGCGCAACGATCGACGGGGTGTACCTGAGGTCACCCGATACGATTCTCGCCGCACCGTGTCGGAAGACGACAACTGCAGGGGGGGCGTATGTCGTTCGAAGAGGAATGGGCCGACCTGAAGGCTGAAGCACTCGCGCGCCGGTCCACCGATATGCAGCTCAATCAGCTGCCGCCCGAACCCGGGGGCGCCCCGGCGGGGGCGACTGGGAACGGCACCCTCGACTACAACAGCGCGTCGATCAACGGCAACGCCAATCTGCTGATCGAGATCGCGGGCTTCCTCCACGAGGGCCGACCGGACGGCGACCTGTGCACCATGGCGCGGGAACCGAGAACACACAGACGTGGCCGCGCAGGTCGAACGCTTCGGCAGGTTCGCCGACGACCAGTACAGGGACGCGGTCGCGCTCTTCGCCGCTCTCTCCACACGGCTCAGGACCGCCGGGACGGACCTCGTGACGGTGGACCACGGCAGGGCCGAGGAGTTCCTGGACGCGATTCTGCGTAACGGCAGCTACATACCGCCGGAGGCGAAGTGAGCGAGCTGAGTCACCGCAGTGACGTCGAGTTCCTGGAGGGCCGCAACCCGCCGCTCGTGGAGCGGAACGCCGACGAGTTCCTGCGCATACGCAACATGCTGGCAGAGGCGGACGAGCCCGCCGAGCGGGCCGAGAAGAAGACGCACTGGCAGGGTGAGGGAAGCCGTCACTACGAGGCTCGCGTCGCCGAAGCGCGCAAGTTGGTGAACGAACTCGCGGAAGGCTACGGCAAGGCCGCCAGTGCGCTTCGCGGTTATGCCTTCGCACTGACGACCGCTCAGGCATACGGCCGGGGTTTCGACAACGACCTCTCCAACGCCAGGGAGGCGATGCGCTGATGTCCGACCGCACGGACATCATGCACGCGACCGAGGACGACGGGTGCCTGCGGTGGGTGATGGCCGTACCTCTTGGGATCCTGAACCTGCTCGCGGCCGGTTTCTGCTACTCGGCGTGGACGATCCGCCCGTCGGGGGTCTGGGACAGGGACGCACACGGCGCCATCACACTGCTGTGCTTCCTCACCATCGCGGTCAGCGTCATCACTCTGGTCATCACAGTGGCCCCTCCCACGGTGCGGCGCGCGATGGGCCCCTGGTGGCTGGCGCCACCGCTGATCCTCGGAGCGGTCGCGGCGGCCAGATGGGTCCTGGGCGGCTGAGGGGAGCGCTCCTCGGCGGTCGGCGCCCGTCGAGGACCCGGGCCGGGGTCCGTGGCCC
>NZ_JBHXJG010000184.1:0-14818 GCF_042723425.1 Streptomyces sp. NPDC058375
GGCCCGCGGACTTCTTCCTGCGGCCTCCCGCCCACGGGCACAGACCCGCCCACAGGCACAGAATGGCGCCATGACCGGACGCTGGGAGTTCTGGATCGACCGGGGCGGCACCTTCACCGACATCGTGGGCCGCCGCCCCGACGGCCGGCTGATCACCCGCAAGCTCCTCTCCCACGACCCCGGCCGCTACGACGACGCGGTCGTCGCCGGAATCCGGCTGCTCCTCGGCCTGGAGGCGGACGAACCGGTACCCGCCGACCGGGTCGCCGCCGTCCGGATGGGCACCACCGTCGCCACCAACGCCCTGCTGGAGCGGCGGGGCGAGCCGACGGTCCTGCTGATCACCGAGGGCTTCCGGGACGCGCTGCGCATCGCGTACCAGAACCGGCCCCGCCTCTTCGACCGCCACATCGTCCTCCCCGAGACCGTTCACGAGCGTGTGATCGAGGTCCCCGAACGGATCGACGCCGAAGGCCCCACCGTACGACCCCTGGACCTCGACCCCGTACGCGAACAGCTGCGCGCCGCCCACGCCGACGGGCTGCGCAGCGCCGCCGTCGTCCTGATGCACGGCTACCGCCACCCCGCCCATGAACGGGCCGTCGCCGAGGCGGCCCGGGAGGCCGGCTTCACGCAGATCAGCAGCTCCCACGAGGTCTCCCCGCTGATCAGGCTCGTCCCCCGGGGCGACACCACGGTCGTCGACGCCTACCTCTCACCCGTCCTCGGCCGGTACGTCGACGAGGTCGCCGCCCGCCTCGACGGGATCCGGCTGATGTTCCTCCAGTCCAACGGCGGCCTGCGCGAAGCCGCCCGCTTCCGCGGCAAGGACGCCGTACTCTCCGGACCGGCCGGAGGCGTCGTCGGCATGGTCCGCACCTCGCAGCAGGCCGGCCACGACCGGGTCATCGGCTTCGACATGGGTGGTACCTCCACCGATGTGTCGCACTACGCCGGGGAGTTCGAACGCGAGCTGGGAACCCAGGTCGCCGGGGTCCGGATGCGCGCCCCGATGATGAGCATCCACACCGTCGCGGCCGGCGGCGGCTCCGTCCTGCACTTCGACGGCAGCCGCTACCGCGTCGGCCCCGACTCGGCCGGCGCCGACCCCGGCCCCGCCTGCTACCGCCGGGGCGGCCCCCTCACCGTCACCGACGCCAACGTGATGCTCGGCCGCGTCCAACCGGACCACTTCCCGGCCGTCTTCGGCGCGGACGGCGACCTCCCGCTCGACGCCGGCCTCGTACGCGAGCGGTTCACGGAGCTCGCCGACGAGGTGGGGGACGCCACCGGGCGGCGGCCGGACGAGGCCGAGGTGGCGGCGGGCTTCCTGGAGATCGCCGTGCTCAACATGGCAGGCGCCGTCAAGAAGATCTCCGTGCAGCGCGGCCACGACGTCACCCGCTACGCACTGACCGGCTTCGGCGGCGCGGGCGGCCAGCACGTCTGCGCGGTCGCCGACGCCCTGGGCATCGACACCGTCCTCGTACCCCCGCTCGCCGGGGTGCTCTCCGCGTACGGCATCGGCCTGGCCGACGCCACCGCGATGCGCGAGCAGTCGGTGGAGGAGGAGCTCGACGCGGCCTGCCGGGAGCGGGTGGAGCGGCTCTGCGCCGAGCTGGGCGACCGTACCCGCGAAGCCCTGCGCGCCGACGGAGTGCCGGACTCCGCGATCACCACCCGGGCCCGCGTCCTGGTGCGGTACGCCGGGACGGACGCGGCGCTGCCGGTGGACCTGGACACGGAGGGGGCCATGGCCGAGGCGTTCGCGGCCGCCCACCGGGCCCGGTTCGGCTTCACCATGGACAAGCCGGTTGTCGTTGAGACGGTCTCGGTGGAAGCCACCGGCGCCACCGGGGCGACAACCACCAGGGCCACTGACGACACCGCGCCCGCCGACGACGGCGCGCCCGCCACCGACCCAGGCCCTGATGCAGGCCCCGATGGCGCCCCACCGGCCCCGGCCGACACCGTGGACCTGTACGCCGAGGGGCGGTGGCAGCGCGCCCCGCTCCACCGGCGGGCGGACCTACGCCCCGCCGACGCCGTGACCGGGCCCGCCGTCGTCGCCGAGGACGACGCCACCACCGTCGTCGACCCGGGCTGGAGGGCCGAGACCGCCTCCACCGGACATCTTGTCCTCACCCGCAGCACCCCCCGCCCCGTACGCACCGCCGTCGGCACCCGGGTGGATCCGGTGATGCTGGAGGTCTTCAACAACCTCTTCATGTCCATCGCCGAGCAGATGGGCGTCCGCCTGGAGAACACCGCCCACTCGGTCAACATCAAGGAACGCCTCGACTTCTCCTGCGCCCTGTTCGACGCCGAGGGCAACCTGATCGCCAACGCCCCGCACATCCCGGTCCATCTCGGCTCCATGGGGGAGTCCATCAAGGAGGTGCTCCGGCGCAACGAGGGGAACCTGCGCCCCGGCGACGTGTACGCCGTCAACGACCCGTACCACGGCGGCACCCACCTGCCCGATGTCACCGTGGTGACCCCCGTGTTCGACGAGGGGAAGCTCCGGTTCCTGGTCGCCTCGCGCGGCCACCACGCCGAGATCGGCGGCATCACCCCCGGCTCCATGCCCGCCTTCAGCCGGACGATCCACGAGGAGGGCGTGCTCTTCGACAACTGGCTGCTCGTCCGCGACGGCCGGCTGCGCGAGGAGGAGACCCGCGACCTGCTCGCCTCCGCGCCCCACCCCTCCCGCTCCCCGGACACCAACCTCGCCGACCTGCGCGCCCAGATCGCCGCCAACGAGAAGGGCATCGCCGAACTGCGGCGCATGACCGACCAGTTCGGCGCCGACGTCGTGGACGCCTACATGGGGCACGTCCAGGACAACGCCGACGAGTCCGTACGCCGTATCGTCGCCGGACTGGACGACGGCCACTGCCGCTACGAGACCGACGGCGGAGCCGTGATCGAGGTCCGCCTCACCGTGGACCGGGACGCCCGCAGCGCCCACCTCGACTTCACCGGCACCTCGCCCCAGCTGCCCGGCAACGCCAACGCGCCCCGGTCCGTCGTCATGGCCGCCGTCCTCTACGTCTTCCGCACCCTGGTCGGAGAGGACATCCCGCTCAACAGCGGCTGCCTCAAACCCCTGGACGTGACCATTCCGCCCGGCTGCATGCTCGACCCCGCCTACCCGGCCGCGACCGTCGCGGGCAACGTGGAGACCTCCCAGGCGGTGACCGGAGCGCTCTACGGGGCGATCGGCGGCCAGGGCGAGGGCTCGGGCACGATGAACAACCTCACCTTCGGCAACGAGCACGTCCAGTATTACGAGACGGTCGCCAGCGGCTCCGGAGCGGGCGACGGCTTCGACGGCGCCGACGCCGTCCAGACCCATATGACCAACTCCCGCCTCACCGACCCCGAGATCCTGGAATGGCGGCTGCCGGTCCGCCTGGAGTCCTTCGCCGTACGGGAGGACAGCGGGGGAGCCGGGCGGTGGCACGGCGGCCACGGCGTCGAGCGCCGCATCCGCTTCCTGGAACCCGTCACGATCGCCCTCCTCTCCGGACACCGCCGCGTCCCGCCGTACGGAGCGGGCGGCGGCGAGCCGGGAGCGCTGGGGGAGCAGCACATCGAGCGGGCGGGCGGCGAAGTGGTCCCGCTGAAGGGCTGCGACACCGCCGAACTGAAGGCCGGAGACGTGCTCGTGGTGCGCACACCGGGCGGCGGGGGATACGGCCCCGCAGGGTCGTAGCCTCCCCGTACGGCACCGGTCGCATAAACGCCGTTTCGACCGTTGTCAGTGCGAGGACCTAATCTGTCCCACGTGACTTCGCCTGCCAACACGGACACCGCTGCGCCGCAGCTCAGCGCGGGGCCGCGGCCTGCCCCGGGCCCCGCCGCGGACGAGGGGCTCTCGCGGCGGCTGCGCGCGCTCGCGTGCACGGCGCCGCTGCACGACCTGGACGTCCGCAAGGCGAATCTGGCCGGCGAGTACACGGTGTACGCCATGGCGGAGGTCGCCCTCGCCGCGATCGACCACGTCACGCTCAACATGGACTTCGACACCGGGGCCGACCACGACCAGATAGTGGCCAGACTGCTGCCCCGGGTCGGCGCCCAGGCCCCCGACCGCCCCGTCGCCGAGCACGAACGGGTCGCCCGCTGGGTCCTGGAGAACCTGATCAACGTCGGCAGCGTCGACCGCGGCTTCCGCGCGGTCTACGGCACCTTCAACACCGACGGGGTCTACGTCCGCCGCGACTACGACTTCAAGCTCATCGAAGAGGTCCCCGGCTACGGCGGCACGGTCTACCTCCGCGCCACCGACGAAGCGGTCAACGTCCTGGTCGGCGCGCTGGACACCGATGTCACCAGCGCCCAGATCGCCGCCGAGGTCAAGCTGGAGGTCCTGATCAGCCGGGGCCGCCTCGCCGACGCCCAGCTCGCCGCCGAACAGGCCCGCTACCGCACCGTGCAGTACGCCGAGACCCTGCGCCGCACCCTGGAGGCCACCCGGCGCAACGTCCGCGCCGTCGACTGGCTCCACACCGTCCCGGACATGATCGCCGAGGCCCTCGACCACGTGGCCGACCGCTACCGCCACGAGAACGCGATCCTCACCAACATCCGCAAGGCGCGCGACGAGGCCGAGGACCCCGAGCACAAGCGCCGGGCCGCCGAGCTCGTCGACATCGTCAAGGACTGCATCCGCCGCCACACCCAGCTCCAGTCCCGGCTGCTGGAAGCGGGCCCCCTCTTCCGCGCCGAGCAGGACCGGCAGGCTTTCGCCCCGCCCGCCCCCCACGCGGGCCTCGATCTGTACGGGCAGCTCCTCGCCCCGCTCCTCCCGCTCCCCGTCGAGCAGTGCACCCGGGCCACCGACGCGTTCTTCGCCCACGGCACCGGACTGCGCACCCCCACCTCCGTACGGGTCGGGGACCTGGTCGACCTGCTGCTCACCCCGCCGCTGGAGCGCGAGCACCTGGGCGCGGAGATGCCCGAGCCCGATCTGATCGCCACCCCCGACGACAGCCGGTTCAGCGAGGAGCAGCTCGCCCGCGCCATGACCCTGCTCGACCTGGAGCACGACGCCCCGCGCCGGCTCTCCGGACTGCTCGCCGAGGCCCGCCGCACCGGAGACAGCGACCTGCCGTACCTGGTCGCCCTGCTCGCCGTCCACGCCGCCAGCCCGCCGGTCGGCACCGCCTACCGGCAGGGCGAGCGGCGCCTGCTCTTCGCCGTGGACGACGGAGCGGAGCTGGACGACCCGGAGTTCGGCGGCGCCGACCTCATCGTGGGCACCGCGTTGCTGGACGCGGTCGGCATGGCCGCCGACCGCAAGGAGGCGTCATGACCGGCCCCACGCCACCCACCATGACCGGCCCGGCGCCATCCGCCGCCTCTCCCGTCGCAGTCGGCCCCGCCCTCCTTCCGCACCCGCACCACATCCGTACCGAGGAGTCCCAGCCGTGAGCGACCACGACGCCGAGCACCCCGACGCGTGGACCGAGCCCTCCGCGCACGCAGGCCCCTCCGCGCACGCAGGCCCCTCCACGACGTACGCGGCCGACTCCGGGCACACCTCTGCGCACGCCGCCGAGCCCGCCGGACAGACCCCCGTCACCCCGGCCGACGCCGCCGACGCGGCCCGGCTGGTCTCCTTCGGGCTCCAGCCCAAGCTGCTGCCCGCCCGCGACGCCGAGTACGCCGACCTGCTGCGGCGCTACCGCGAGGAGAGCGCCTTCGCCCGGCTCGCCGACGCCGTCGCCACCGGCCTCGGCCTCATCGTCCTGGAGGTCTCCCCGCGCGCCGGGATGGCCGTGACCGCCGGCGAGGACTCCGTCTTCGCCGTCCGCATGGGCGACTACGCCCGCCGCGCCTCCTCCGACTCCGCCGACCGCTTCCTGCACGGCCTCGCCCACCTCGCCGTCGCCGCCCTGGCCTTCCCCCGCCCCGAGGACCTCGCCGACGACGCGTACATCGGCCGCATCACGGTCAACGGCGTCGACGCCTTCGTACGCCAGGCCTGCCGGCGGCTGGAGGAGCGCGCCGAGGAGCAGGGAGACAACACCGACCCGGCCAGCGACGCCCCCGGCCTCGAAGCCGGCTGGCGGATCTACGCCCGCCGCAGCGCCACCGGCGCCACCAAGGACGCCCGCCGGCTCGCCGGATCCACCACCGGCATCATCGGCAAGGCCGTCGCCTTCCTCACCGACTCCGGCTTCCTCCAGCGCACCGGCGACGACGCGGGCGGCGCCTACCGCACCACCGCCCGCTACCAGCTCCAGGTCCGCGACCTGGCGGGCAGCGCCGCCATGGCCGAACTGCTGGAGCTCGGCGTCGTTTCCGTCACCGACGGCTCCGCCACCCTGCTGCCGCCGCCCGACCCCGACAGCGTGGAGCTGGCCGCCGACGCGGGCCTGCCCTTCCACTCCTGACCCGACCGACCCGTTCCCGCCCAGCCCGCACAACCCCGCCGCTCCACCCCCGCTCACCGAACGACGAGAGTCCGCCGCCATGTACGAGTTGTCCCGGGTCCGCCTCTACTCCATCGGGCCTGCCGGTGCGCGCTACGCCGACACCGTCCTCGACCTGCGCGGCGTCGGCGCACCCGTCCCCAGCCCCGCCCCGGCCCAGGCGGAGTTCTTCGAGGACGAGCCGGTCGGCCCGCCCCGCCGCCCCGCCCCTGCGGGCGTCCTCTTCCTGGAGAACGGCGGCGGCAAGTCCGTCCTGCTCAAGCTGATCTTCTCGGTGATGCTCCCCGGCCACCGCAACACCCTCGGCGGCGCCAGCTCCGGCGTGCTGCGCAAGTTCCTCCTCGCCGACGACTGCGGACACGTCGCCCTGGAGTGGCAGCACACCCTCACCGGTGAGTGCGTCGTCGTCGGCAAGGTCAGCGAGTGGCGGGGCCGCCAGGTCTCGGGCGACCCGCGCAAGTTCGCCGAGGCCTGGTATTCGTTCCGGCCCGGCCCCGGCCTCAGCCTGGACAGCCTGCCCGTCGCCGAGTCCTCCGCCGTGGGCCGCCCCGCCGAGGGCGTCTCCGGGGCGCGCGGCAGGCGGCGCACCATGAAGGGCTTCCGCGACGCGCTGACGGACGCGGGCAAGTTCTACGCGCACCTCGACGTGCACTGGGAAGAGATCCACGACCGCTGGAACGAGCACCTCGGCGACCTCGGACTCGACCCCGAACTCTTCCGCTACCAGCGCGAGATGAACGCCGACGAGGGCGAGGCCGCCGGCCTCTTCGCGGTGAAGAAGGACTCCGACTTCACCGACCTCCTCCTCCGCGCGGTCACCGACACCCGCGACACCGACGGACTCGCCGACCTCGTCAGCGGCTTCGGCAACAAGCTGGGCCGCCGCGCCGAGCTGACCGCCGAACGCGACTTCACCGCCGGCTCCGTGGACCTCCTCGGCCGGATCGTCGAGGCCACCGACACCCGCGCCCGGGCCCGCGACATCCACGCCGGGGCCGAACGCCGCACCCGCACCCTCGCCCGCCGCCTCGCCGCCCGCGCCGCCGAGGAACGCGGCCGCACCGCCGAGCTGGCCGAACGCGTCACCGCCGCCGCCCACACCGTCACCGAAGCGGAGTCCACCCGGGGCAGCCGCTCCCTGATCGCCGCCGAACTGGCCTACCGGCACGCCTCGCTGGCCCTGACGGCAGCCGAGAAGAGCGCCGCCGCCGGACGCAAGGAGCTGGTCGAGGCCCGCACCCTGCACGCCGCCTGGCAGGCCGCCGAAGCCGTCCTGCGCCACCGTGCCGCCGCCGACCGCTCGGCCAGGGTCGCCGTCGCCATCCGCGAGGCCGAACGCGACGCAGCTCCCGCCCTCGCCGCCCGTTCCGCCGCCGCCACCGACCTCGTCCGCGCCCTGCACAAGGCCGCCGAGGAAGGCGAACGCCTCGCCAACGAGGAGGAAGAGCGCTCCGACACCCTCCAGGACACCGGCGAACGCGCCCACCGCGACGCCACGGTCGCCGCCACCGAGGCCCAGCGCGCCCGCAGCGAGGCCGGACACCTGCGCCAGCGCCTCGCCGAGGTCGGCCAGGAGACCGCCGAAGCCGTCCGGGCCGGCTGGCTCGACGACACCGCGCCCGACGCCGACCCCGCCCGGGCCGCTCTCGCCGCCAGCGACGCCGAACAGTCCGCCGTAGCCGCCTGGGACACCGCCCGCGAAGCCGCCCGCTCCGCCGCCGACACCGCCCGCGAGGCAGCCGCAGCCGAGAGCCGCGCCGAACTGGCCGCCGCCCGCGCCGCCGACGGCGCCAAGGCCGCCGAGCGGAGCTACGAGGACGAGCTCCGCGCCGCCGCGTCCATCGCCGCCGACCCCCGCCTCGCGGACCTGCTCGGCCTGCCATCGGGCACCGGCGTCCCGCACCCCCGCCGGGAAACCGGTGACGAGACGTCAGGGACTGCCCAGGGCACCACCGCGCGCACCGGCCCGGGGAACGGCGACGACGGTACGCCCGGGGCCACTGCCTCTGCCACCGACCCGGCCACCGCCGCCGGACCGGCCGCCGACCGCGCCATCGCCCTCGCCGACCAGCCCGCCACCGCCCAGCAGCCCCTGACCGCCGAAGAGTTCGACCGCTGCGCCGACGAGCTGCGCGACCTCCTCGACCAGTCCGTCGCCGCCGCCGAGCGCCGCCTCTTCGACCTGCGTACCGCCGCCGCCGACGACGCCCGCATCCTCGGCGCCCTCGGCGAGGGCGGGCTGCTGCCGCCCGGCCCCGACGTGCTGGCCACCGTCGAGTATCTCGGCGAGCACGGCATCCCCGCCCTGCCCGGCTGGCGCTACCTCGCGCAGGCCGTCGACCCGGCCGACCACGCCGCCGTCCTCGCCGCCCGCCCCGAGCTGGTCGACGGCGTCGTCATCACCGACCCCGACGCCCACACCCGCGCCCGCGAAGTCCTCGCCGGCGCCGCCCTGCTGCCGCGCTCGGCCGTCGCCGTCGGCACCGCCGCCGCACTCCTCGCGCCCGTCCCGGCCCCCGGTACCGGCTCCGTGGCCCAGAGCGACGGCGTCTTCCTCGTCCCGCCGAACCCGGCTATGCACGACGAACACGCCGCCGACGAGGAACGCCACGCGCTGCGCAGCCGCGCCGCCGCCCGCGACGAGGACATCAGGACGCTCGCCGCCCGCCTCTCCGGAGACCGTGCCCTCGCCTCCCGCATCGGCTCCTGGCGCGCCGACTGCCCGCCCGGCATGCTCGCCGAACTGGCCGAGGCCGCCGCCACCGCCCGTACGGCCGCCGAGAGCGCCGAAGCCGTCCTCGCCGAGGCCCGCACCGCCCGTGCCGAGGCCGACGAAGCCGCCGCCGACACCGCCCGGGTCCGCGACGAACGCCAGGAGGCCGCCCAGCGGGCCCGCCGCGTCGCCGACGCCCTGGCAGGCCTCGCCCACCGGCTGCGGGAGCGCTCCGGCTGGCAGGCCCGCCTGCGCGAACTGGTCGACGAGGCCGCCGAGTCCGAGGCCCGCGCCGCCGTCTGCCTCGACCTCGCCCGCGCCGCCGACGAGGACCGCCGCGCCGCCCAGCGCGCCGGGGACGACGCCCGCCGCACCGCCCGCGCGCTGCGGGCCGAGCGCGCCGAGATCGCCGGCGTCCCCGAAGTCCTCCCCGAGGAGGACGAGTCGAAGGCCCGCACCGCCCTGCCCACCCTGCGCGAGGCCTACCGGGCCGCCTCCCAGCTGTACGAGAAGGTCGGCGTCGGCGCCGACCTGCGCGCCGAACAGGCCCGCGCCGAGAGCGACGAGAGCGCCGCCCTCGCCGAGCTGGACCGCCTCACCAACAAGGTCCGCACCCGCGCCGCCCAGCTCCTGGAGGGCACCGACGGAGCCGATGGCCCGTCCCGCCAGGCAGCCGCCGCCCGCGCCGAAGCACACGTCCAGCTCCTGGAGACCCGCGCCTCCACCGCCAGCGAGCACCTGGGACGGCTGCGCGGCGAGGCCGAACGGCTCGCCCCCGACGACGAGCGTGAGCACCACACCGAACTGCCCGACGACCTGGCCCCGGCCGACGCCGAAGGCGCCCAGGCCCTGCTGCGTACCGCCACCGCCGGCCTGGCCGACGCCACCGCAGCCCTGGACACCGCCCGCGCCGCCCACAGCGAGCTGCTGCGCGCCCACCGCACCGCCGAGGACTCCGCCGGCGGCTTCGACGAGACCGCGGCCCTGCTGCGGGACCTTCTGCGCGACCACGGCGCGGAGGAGGGGACCGAGGACCCCGACCCGTACCCCGGCAGCCTGGAGGAGGCCCGCCAGTCCGCCGCCGAGTCCCGCCGCTCCCTGCGCGGCTGCAACGCCGACCTCTCGGCCGCCGAGAGCGCCGTCCGGGAAGCGAGCGACATCCTCGTCCGGCACGCCAACTCCACCCGGTACGAACAGGTCCGCACCCCCGCCCGCCAGCAGATCCGCGAGCTGCCTGCCTCCGCACTGCCCGAGCACGCCCAGAAGTGGGCCGACGCCTTCGCCCCCCGTCTCCGCGTCCTCACCGACGAACTGATCCAGCTCGAACGCAACCGCGACTCCATCGTCGACCGGCTGCGCGGACTGGTCGAGTCGGCGCTCACCACCCTGCGCTCCGCCCAGCGGCTCTCCCAGCTCCCCGAAGGACTGGGGGAGTGGTCGGGGCAGGAATTCCTCCGGATCCGCTTCGAGGAGCCCGACCAGGCCACCCTCACCGAGCGTCTCGGCGAGGTCATCGACGAGGCCACCCACGCCGCCCTCAAGAAGAACTCCGACCTGCGCCGGGATGGCATGTCCCTGCTGCTGAGGGGCGTCGAGGCGGCACTGCGGCCCAAGGGCATCGCGGTGGAGATCCTGAAGCCGGACGCCGTGCTGCGCGCCGAGCGCGTCCCGGTCGGGCAGATGGGCGACGTCTTCTCCGGCGGCCAGCTGCTCACCGCCGCCATCGCCCTCTACTGCACGATGGCGGCCCTGCGCAGCAACGACCGGGGCCGCGACCGCCACCGGCACGCGGGCACCCTGTTCCTCGACAACCCGATCGGCCGCGCCAACGCCACGTATCTGCTGGAGCTCCAGCGGGCGGTGTCGGACGCGCTGGGCGTGCAACTGCTCTACACGACCGGCCTGTTCGACACGACCGCGCTCGCCGAATTCCCCCTCGTCATCCGGCTGCGCAACGACGCCGACCTGAGGGCGGGGCTCAAATACATCAGCGTGGAAGAGCATCTGCGCCCCGGCCTGCCGCAGCAGGACCCGGACGGAGAGACGGTCCACGGCGAGATCACGGCGACCCGCATGTTCAAGCGGAGCGAACGAAGCGAACCGAGCGAACCGAGTGAACGAAGCGAACCGAGCGGCCGTGGCGAACCGAGCGGACAGAGCGGACAGAGCGAACCGAGCGGACAGAGCGGACAGAGCGGACAGAGCGAGCAGACCACCACCGAGCCTCCTGCCGCCCCGGAGCCCGAGGCGTAACCGGCCAACTGGCCGACCGGCCGCCCCGTCAGGCCCGGGAGAGGTCGCCGGTGCTCCGGCGGCCGCCTATGGCCCCGCCCGTGCCGTCCCGCTTGGCCGCCCGCTCGGCCCGGCGGGACCGGCGCCGCTCACGACGTATCTGACGGGCCGAACTGCTCGGCACGGACACCACGCCGTTGCGCTGGTTCCACACCTGCCGGGTCACCCAGACGTCCAGGACCGCCCAGGTGGCGACCACCGTGCTGGCCACACTGCTGAGCACCATCGGGAAGGCCAGCCAGGAGCCGGTCAACGTGCTCAGGAAGGCGACCATCGCCTGGATGATGGTCAGCGACATGATCAGAACGGCGCGCACCGCGGCCGTCCGCACCGCATCGGGCATCCGCCGCTTCGAGGCCGGCTCCTCCACCCACAACTGCCGCGGCACCCGTGCCCCGTCCGCGGCTTCCGTCCGCGCGGCCGCCGATGCTTCGGCGCTCCCGCGTTCCTGCGTACTCAAGGCCTTCAACTCCCCACCACTGTCCGACTTCAGGGTGGCTGCCCGGCTTGCGCCGGTTCTACGCGGGCGGAACACGTCCGTCCTGCCGCGCACGACCCCACCGTGCGTCTACCCCGTACATATGGACGAACCACTCGTCCCGAAGATTCCCCCGAAAAAGCACGCGCAGGGCACAGAAGGTCACGGAGCGAAGAATTCCAGCCAACTGATACGTGCCGGTGCCGAGGAGTCCGGCCGGTGTCCTCTGTCGCTTTCGCGAATTTCATCTCCGGGAATACCGGGACGACTCATGATCAAGTGCGGGGTGGACGGCTGAAAATCATCCGGACGTGTCTTCGAGTTGTCTCTGTGTCAGTAGTAGGCTCGCGCCGTTTATTGACGGAGAAGACAACCCGCGCGCCCACCGTGCGGGGCGACCCCCGCGGTGCGGGGCCGATCTGGGGGAGGCCATGCGCTTTCGCGGGAAGTCCATCCGCAGGAAGATCGTGGCGTTGCTGCTGGTGCCGCTCGTCTCCCTCACGGGCCTCTGGGTCTTCGCCACCTACATCACCGGCCGTCAGGCCGATGACCTGATGAGCGCCGGATCCATCGTGGAGAAGGTCGGCCACCCCCTGGAGGACGCCGTCCGCGCCGTCCAGGACGAGCGACGGCAGACCCTGGTCTTCCTCGCCGACCCCCGGGCCTCCGACGCGCTCCCCGTCCTCATGGGCCAACGCGCCGCCACCGACCGCATCGTGGGCGAGGTCAGGGAGAACGCCCGGGCACAGGACGTCCGCGAAGCGCTGAGCGCCGCCGACAACAGCCGTCTGGACGCGATCCTGAGCGCCGTCGACGGGCTGGAGGCCCTGCGCGAATCGGTCGAGAAGCGCACCATCAGCCGGGCGAAGGCCCTGGACTTCTACAACGGCCTCGTCGACCCCTCGTACCGCTTCCTCAACGGACTCCACACCCTGGAGAACGTGTCGATGGACAAGCAGATGCGGGCCCTGGTCGGCGTCTCCCGGGCCCGGGAGACGCTCTCGCGCGAGGACGCGCTGATCGCCTCCGGCCTCATCGCCGGCCGCTTCACCACCGCCGAACTGCGCCAGATATCCGGCCTCGTGGCGCAGCGCGAGCTGCTCTACGAGGTCAACCTGGAGAACCTGCCCGCCGATGAACGCCGACGCGTCGAGCAGTTCTGGGGCAGCCCCGACACCGAACCGCTGCGCACCGCCGAGGACGCCCTGATCGCCGCCGGACCGGCGAAGCTCCCCGGCGCCGTCGACGCCGCCCGCTGGGAGGAGGCGGCCGTGCCCGTCCTCGACCGGCTGGCCGGCGACTCCACGGAGATGGGCAACCGGTTCCAGGACCGCGCCGAGCCCGCCGCCTACCGGGTTCTCGCCCAGGCCGGGATCGCCGGAGTCCTCGGCTTCCTGGCCCTGATCGTCTCGATCTTCGTCTCCGTACGCGTCGGCCGTGAACTCGTCCGTGACCTCTCCCGGCTGCGCAAGGACGCCCACGAGGTGTCCGGCGTCCGGCTGCCGAGCGTGATGCGCCGGCTGGCCGCGGGCGAACAGGTGGACGTCGAGACCGAGGCCCCGCACCTCAGTTACGAGCCCGACGAGATCGGGCAGGTCGGGCAGGCGCTCAACACGCTTCAGCGGGCCGCCGTCGAGGCCGCGGTCAAGCAGGCGGACATGCGGCGCGGCGTCTCCGAGGTCTTCGTCAACCTCGCGCGCCGCAACCAGGTCCTCCTGCACCGCCAGCTCACGCTGCTGGACGCGATGGAGCGCCGCACCGAGGACAGCGACGAACTGGCCGACCTGTTCCGCCTCGATCACCTCACCACCCGTATGCGGCGGCACGCCGAGGGGCTCGTGATCCTCTCCGGCGCGGCCCCCTCCCGCCAGTGGCGCAAGCCCATCCAGCTGATGGACGTGGTGCGGGCCGCCGTCGCCGAGGTCGAGGACTACGAACGCATCGAGGTCCGGCGCCTCGCCCGGATCGGTGTCGGCGGACCCGCCGTGGCCGACCTCACCCACCTGATCGCCGAACTCCTGGAGAACGCCACCGTCTTCTCGCCCCCGCACACCGCGGTCCAGGTGCACGGCGAACGCGTCTCCAACGGCTTCACGCTCGAAATCCACGACCGCGGCCTCGGCATGGCCCCCGAGGTCCTCCTCGACGCCAACCTGCGCCTCGCCGAGACCCCCGACTTCGAGCTCTCCGACACTGACCGGCTGGGCCTGTTCGTCGTCAGCCGGCTCGCCCAGCGCCAGAACGTCCGGGTCTCCCTCCAGAAATCGCCGTACGGAGGCACCACCGCGATCGTCTTCATCCCGGCCGCCCTCCTCACCGACGCCCCCGACACCCACGGCACCGGGTTCCGCCTCGACCGCCGGGCCGAGCGGGCGATCGGTAGCGGCCGGGGCTCCGAGGCGGCCCAGGGCGCGCAGAGCACGGCCACGGGCGGGGAGCGCCGCGTCAACGGCAGGTCCGCGGTCCTGTCGCCGGTGCCCACCGGGCTCACCGGACCGGGCGTCCTGGACGGGCCGGTCGAGCTGGAGGCCCCGGTCGGCCCGCTGGACCTCACCGGCGACCCGCTGGACCGTACGCCGGACCCGGCTCTGGACCCGGCCCTCGGCCCCGTCCTGGACGGCGTGTCCGACCTGGAGGACACCGAGAGCGAGCGCGGTGGCATCTTCCGCGCCCGGGACCTGCGCCGCGAGGGCGACCGCGAGCCCCGCGGCGACCGGCCCGGCGGCCCCCGCCGGGACGCCGACCGGGAGCAGCATCAGCAGGCCCGCGACCACGGCGACGAGTCCTCGGCGGAGGTCCGCCCGATGCGCCCCGCCGGGCCCGTACCGCTGCCCCGCCGTACCCCGCCGACGCTGGTCACCGACCGGGGCCGCCGGGTCGACGGCCCGGGCG
>NZ_JBHXJG010000185.1:0-14806 GCF_042723425.1 Streptomyces sp. NPDC058375
GGCCGCCGGGCTCGTGGCGGCCCGGGCCGACGGGGCGGCCGAATCCTCCGGGTCCACCGGGCCCCTCAGGCCGAATGCGCTGGGATCGGGAACGGTCATGTGGATGAGCGTGCCACAGCGGCGGCCTGATCCTTACCGGTGCCGCTCTCGATGCTCTTCTTCGCCAGGCTGCTGCCGGAGACGGTGGAGCGCTCGATGATCGCGGCGGCCTCGATCGACGGGCGCGGATGCGGCTTGGCCTTCTGCAGGACGGCGGCGGTCTGCTTGGCGGAGGCGATGGACTTCTCCGGCGGCTTGATCTTCTTGAACTTCCGCAGACCGATGAACGCGATCAGCGCGGCCAGCAGGATGAAGGCGCCGGCCACGATCAGGAAGGACCACGCCAGGCCCAGGCCCAGGTTGTGGATCCCGTACGCGGCCGCGAAGCTCAGCATCGGCATCGTGAACAGCAGCAGCACACCCGCGGCGATGAACGCCCCGCTGCCGATCGCCCCGCGCTTGACGTCCTGCCGCACCTCCGCCTTCGCCAGGGCGATCTCGTCGTGCACCAGCGCGGACATCTCGGCCGTCGCCGAAGCGACCAGCTGCCCGATGCTGCGGTCCGTGCTGCCCGCGTAGTTGCCGGGGTCGCTCATCCCTGACTCCCTCTCCGTCTTCGACACATCCGATGTCAGATCATGCCGGACTGTTCGGCTTGTCGCTCGCTGCCCCCGCCCGTTCTTCGGCGAGACGGCGGTGTTCGGCCGCCTTGCGCTCAAGATCGGTCGCCTTGCGCTCAAGAATGACGGCCATCCGCAGGTGATATTCCGGATCATCCTGCTCGTACACGTCCGGTACCCCGGATTCGTCCTCGTCCAGCTCCTCGGCTTCGTACAGCTCCTTGTACTTGCGTACCCGCAGTTTGAGCAGCACACAGGCGAGCAGGGCCGCGGTCAGCGAACCGAGCAGGACGGCGGCCTTGATCTCGTTGATCATCTCCGGGTCGCCCTCGAAGGCGAGTTCGCCGATGAGCAGCGAGACGGTGAAGCCGATGCCGGCGAGCGAGGCGAGCGCCAGGACATCCGCCCAGGCCAGGTCCTTGTTCAGCTCCGCCTTGGTGAAGCGGGCGGCGAGGTAGGTGCCGCCGAAGATGCCGACCGTCTTGCCGACGACGAGACCGAGGACGACGCCGAGCGTTTCGGGCCGGGTGAAGACGCCCGCCAGAGCCTCGCCGTTCAGCGCGACCCCGGCCGAGAACAGGGCGAACAGCGGGACGGCGATCCCGGCCGACAGCGGGCGGACCAGGTGTTCGATGTGCTCGCCGGGCGAGTGCTTCTCGCCCTCACGACGGGTGCAGCGCAGCATCAGGCCCATGGCGACACCGGCGATGGTGGCGTGGATGCCGCTGTTGTACATCAGGCCCCAGATGACCAGGGCGAGCGGGACGTAGACGTACCAGCCCCGGACGTCGAAGCGGATGAGGAGGTAGAAGACGGCGAGGCCGAGGACGGCCCCGCCGAGTGCCAGGAAGTTCAGGTCCGAGGTGAAGAACACCGCGATGATCAGGATCGCGAAGAGGTCGTCGACGACGGCGAGGGTGAGCAGGAAGGCGCGCAGTGCGGACGGCAGTGAGGTGCCGATCACCGCGAGGACGGCGAGCGCGAAGGCGATGTCGGTGGCTGTGGGGACCGCCCAGCCGTCTGTCGAGCCGCCGCCGATGGTCGTGGTGAGGAAGTAGACGAGCGCGGGCACCGCCATGCCGCACAGGGCTGCCACCACGGGGAGGGCCGCGGCCTTCGGGTCACGGAGTTCGCCCGCGACCAGTTCGCGCTTCAGTTCGACACCGGCGACGAAGAAGAAGACGGCGAGCAGTCCGTCCGCCGCCCAGTGCGCCACCGAGAGGTCCAGGCCCAGGGCGCCGGGGCCGAAGTGGAAGTCGCTGACCGCCTCGTACGAGCCGCCGAAGGCGTTGGCCCAGACGAGCGCGGCGACCGCCGCCGCCAGCAGCAGCATGCCGCCGACCGTTTCGGTCCGGAGCGCCTCCGCCACGTAGTTCCGCTCGGGGAGCGAGAGCCTGCCGAGCAGGGAGCGCCGGGGCGGTGCGGGGGTGGGCGGGTTGGGCGGTGCCACGAGAGAGACCTCCAGGTCGGGGCGGCGTATGGGCATGAGTGGTCGACATGCCGACCAGACTTCCCGGCGCCCCTGTGGAGATGTTCTCTGAAGTTGTCGGTGGTTCTCGGTGAAGCGCCGCCCACTCTACCGGGGGCGTGCAGAGCGGGGCCGTACGAGGTGATCGTCAGACTAAATGCCCGATGGGCACCCGGCGCGTCGCCGGATGCCCATCGGAGCCGTACTCGTGCGGTCCCGCTCGCCGTGCGGTCCCGGTTTCGCGTGGTCCCCTGGTGTCAGTCCTCGGACGAGGAGGACGGGAGCTGGGTGGTGATCAGGTCCATCACCGAGGAGTCGGTCAGCGTCGTGACGTCGCCCAGCTCGCGGTTCTCGGCGACATCGCGCAGCAGCCGGCGCATGATCTTACCGGACCGGGTCTTCGGCAGCTCGGCGACCGGCAGCACCCGCTTGGGCTTGGCGATCGGGCCGAGCGTCGCGCCGACGTGGTTGCGCAGCTCCGCGACCAGCTCGTCGGACGCGGTCGCCGTGCCCCGCAGGATCACGAACGCCACGATGGCCTGGCCGGTCGTCTCGTCGGCGGCGCCGACTACGGCGGCCTCGGCGACCGAGGGGTGGGAGACGAGGGCGGACTCGACCTCGGTGGTGGAGATGTTGTGCCCGGAGACGAGCATGACGTCGTCGACCCGGCCGAGCAGCCAGACGTCGCCGTCCTCGTCCTTCTTCGCGCCGTCGCCAGCGAAGTATTTGCCCTCGAAGCGCGACCAGTAGGTGTCGATGAAGCGCTGGTCGTCACCCCAGATGGTGCGGAGCATGGAGGGCCACGGCTCGGTGAGGACCAGGTAGCCGCCCCCGCCGTTCGGCACCTCGTTGGCGTCGTCGTCGACCACGGTGGCGGAGATGCCCGGCAGTGCGCGCTGCGCGCTTCCCGGCTTCGTCTCCGTCACACCGGGCAGTGGCGAGATCATCATCGCGCCGGTCTCGGTCTGCCACCAGGTGTCCACGATGGGGCACTTGTCGGCGCCGATGTTCTTCCGGTACCACATCCACGCCTCGGGGTTGATCGGCTCGCCGACCGAACCGAGGACGCGGAGCGAGGACAGGTCGAACTTCGCGGGGATGTCGTCGCCCCACTTCATGAACGTACGGATCGCCGTCGGGGCCGTGTAAAGGATCGTGACGCCGTACTTCTGCACGATCTCCCAGAAGCGGCCCTGGTGCGGGGTGTCGGGCGTGCCCTCGTACATGACCTGCGTCGCGCCGTTGGCCAGCGGCCCGTAGACGATGTACGAGTGGCCGGTCACCCAGCCGATGTCGGCGGTGCACCAGTAGACATCGGACTCCGGCTTGAGGTCGAAGACCGCGCTGTGCGTGTACGAGGCCTGCGTGAGGTAGCCGCCGGAGGTGTGCAGGATGCCCTTCGGCTTCCCGGTGGTGCCCGAGGTGTAGAGGATGAAGAGCGGCTGCTCCGCCTCGAAGGCCTCGGGGGTGTGCTCGGCGGACTGCCGGGCGGTGATCTCGTGCCACCAGACGTCGCGGCCCTCGGTCCAGGCGGTGTCCTGACCGGTGCGGCGGACGACGAGGACGTGCTCGACGTTCTCGAAGCGGGAGACCGCGTCGTCGACGGCGGGCTTGAGCGCGGAGGGCTTTCCGCGGCGGTAGCCGCCGTCGGCCGTGATGACGACCTTGGCGTCCGCGTCCTTGATACGGGCGGCGATGGCGTCGGCCGAGAAGCCGCCGAAGACCACGGAGTGCGCGGCGCCGATACGGGCACAGGCCAGCATCGCGACGGCGGCCTCGGGGATCATCGGCAGGTAGACGGCGACCCGGTCGCCCTTGCCGACGCCCAGCTCGATCAGCGCGTTGGCGGCCCGGGAGACCTCGTCCTTCAGCTCCGCGTAGGTGATGGCCCGGCTGTCGCCCGGCTCGCCCTCGAAGTGAATGGCGACCCGGTCGCCGTTGCCGGCCTCGACGTGGCGGTCCACGCAGTTGTACGCGACGTTCAGCTTGCCGTCCGCGAACCACTTCGCGAAGGGCGGGTTGATCCAGTCGAGGGTCTCGGTCGGCTCGGTTGCCCACGTCAGGCGGCGGGCCTGCTCGGCCCAGAAGCCCAGCCGGTCCGCCTCGGCCTGCTCGTACGCCTCTGCGGTGACGTTGGCGTTGGCGGCCAGCTCGGCAGGCGGAGCGAACTTCCGCTCTTCCCGAAGCAGGTTGGCCAGGCTCTCGTTGCTCACGACTTCTCCCAGTCCCAGGGTGTCCGTTGTGTCCCGGGGCATAGCTCATCAGGCGCGAGGCCGGGTGACAAGTGTCTGCCGGGAATTGGTTTAGACCTGTGTCTTCGTGTATGGAGCCATGATCCCGCTCCGCGGTCGAGGGCCGCCGAACGACGCGTGACGCGCGGCGTTTCCGGCCCCCTGCGTGGTGCGCCGGGGTGCGATACGGAACGGGGTCATCTGGTTGCACGGGCTCGGGGCTCGTCCGGTTCAGACCGGAGTCGTTCGGGCTAGTCGATAACTCTTATTGGTGAATAAGAAGCTTTTCATTCGGTATGTCGCTCTTCCTCGTACGGGACCGCGTGCGAATTTGGCCGCGCCGTGTCGGCACTTCAACGCAAATAACCTGCAAGGAAGAGGGTGGGCGGATGATGGCCGCCACGAAGAGGATCGCCTTGGGCGTCATGACCACGGCCCTGGTCGCCGTTCTCGCGGGCTGTTCCGGAGCCGGATCCGGAGGGTCTGCGTCCGGGGGTGCGGAGACCGACGCGGAGAAGGGCGCCCACGGCGCCAAGGAGAACCCCCCGGCCGCGCCGAAGAACGCGGTCAAGCTCATCGGGGACGGGTCCACCGCCTTCACCGGCGTCCAGCCGAACATGCCGGCCGTCGAACGCCTGGCGCCCGGCGAGAAGCCGCCCCAGTTCGTGGTGTTCTCCTGGGACGGCGCCGGGGAGGACAGCCAGAAGCTCTTCTCGCACTTCCGTGGCGTGGCCAAGAAGTACAACGCCAAGATGACGTACTTCCTGAGCGGGGTGTACCTGCTGCCGGAGGAGAAGAAGGACCTCTACAACCCGCCCCAGCACGCTCCGGGCCGTTCCGACATCGGCTTCAACGACACCGAGGGCATCCGCGACACCCTCACCGAGGTCCGTGCCGCCTGGAAGGACGGCAACGAGATCGGCACCCACTTCAACGGCCACTTCTGCGGCGCGGACGGCGGCGTCGGGACCTGGTCCGTCGATGAGTGGAAGAGCGAGATCAGTCAGGCGAAAGGTTTCGTCAAGGGCTGGAAGACCAACACGCCGGAGCTGAAGGGCGAGGCCCCGCTGCCCTTCGACTACGACAAGGAACTGATCGGCGCCCGCACCCCCTGCCTCGAAGGCCAGAAGAACATGGTCGCCGCCGCCCGGACGATGGGCTTCCGCTACGACTCCAGCGGCGTCGGCAACCAGGTCTGGCCCCAGAAGAAGGGCGGGGTCTGGGACATCCCGCTCCAGCTCGTCCCGATGCCGGGCCGCGCCTTCGAGACCCTCTCGATGGACTACAACTTCATGGTCAACCAGTCCGGCACGGCCACCCAGGGAGACCCCTCCCAGCACGAGTTCTGGGGGAACCAGATGCGGGACGGCCTGCTCCAGGCCTTCGACCGCTCGTACAGCGGCAACCGGGCGCCCCTGATCATCGGCAACCACTTCGAGTCCTGGAACGGTGGCACCTACATGCGCGCCATCGAGGAGACCATCGCGAAGGTGTGCACCAAGGAAGGTGTGCGCTGCGTGTCCTTCCGGCAGCTCGTCGACTGGCTGGACGCGCAGGACCCGCAGACGCTGGCCAAGCTCACCACGCTCGGCGTCGGCGAGGCGCCCAAGACGGGCTGGTCCTCCTACCTCGGCAACCAGCCGGACGCCGCCCGGCCGGACGCTGCCCAGCCCGCGGACAAGCCCGCGGCCGCCGACGCGGACAAGGCCGCCGACTCGGGTGCGAACAAGGGAGACGCCGGTTCGGCTCCGGCCGGGGCGACCGGCTGAGCCCCGACGGAACGTCGACCGACCGAAACGCGGACTGACCGCGCCGTATCGCGCAGTACCGCGCCGCGCCGCGCCGCGCCGCGCCGTACCGCGCCGTGCCGCATCGTTCGCCGACCACCGGAGAGGTGGCCGGCGAACGGCGGTTGGCGAACGGAGGCTCGGGTGATGTCGTCAGGCGGGGGCCGCCACGCCCGCTCCGACGTGTCGCTCGTCGAGCACGAAGGCCGGGTCGACCTGGGCCGCCAGGTCGGCGCCGGTCTTCTCGTTGCCCCAGCTCTCGGCGTTCTTCAGGTGGAAGTGCACCATCTGACGCGTGTAGCGCTCCCAGTCGCGCAGCGCGTACGAGTCCTCGGCGGTGTCCTGGAGCGTCTGCAGGGCCATCCGGTTGTCGGCCTCCAGCAGTTCGAACCTGGACGGTCGCCCCTTCTCCATGGACCGCACCCAGTCGGAGTGGCCGATCCCGATCAGCAGGTCGTCGCCGACCTCCGCACGCAGGAACTCCAGGTCGTCCGGGCCCTGCACCTTGTTCCCGACGACCTTCAGGGCGACGCCGAAGTCGCGTGCGTACTCCTTGTACTGGCGGTAGACCGACACCCCCTTGCGGGTCGGCTCCGCGACCAGGAACGTCATGTCGAAGCGGGTGAACATGCCCGACGCGAACGAGTCCGAGCCCGCCGTCATGTCGACCACGACGTACTCGTCGGGGCCGTCGACCAGGTGGTTGAGGCAGAGCTCCACCGCCCCGACCTTGGAGTGGTAGCAGGCGACCCCGAGATCGGACTCCGTGAAGGGGCCCGTCGCCATCAGCCGGATGTCCCCGTCGTCGAGCCGAACCGTACGCGCGCAGGCATCGAAGATCGGGTTGTCCTCGCGGACCCGCAGCAGTCGGGAGCCCTCGCCGGGCGGAGTCGTCTTGATCATCGTCTCGGCGGAGGCGATACGGGGGTTGGCGCCCCGCAGGTAGTCCTTGATGAGGGGGAGGTGGGCGCCCATGGCGGGCAGCGCCGCGGCCTCCGCGTCGTCCAGACCCAGAGCGGCCCCCAGGTGCTGGTTGATATCGGCGTCCACGGCGATGACGTGGGCTTCGTTGGCGGCGAGATGGCGGATGAAGAGCGAGGACAGCGTGGTCTTACCGCTGCCGCCCTTCCCGACGAAAGCGATCTTCATGTTCACCTAGGGTAGTGCTTTCCTTGCGCTGCGTTGTCATCGTTCGTGAAGATGGCCACTTGAGGGTGGCTCGGGTGGGGTGGGCGCGTAGCCTCGCTACTTATGAGTACGACTGCCTCAGACCCGCTTGCCGCGCTCGGATCCCTGCCCGGCGTGCCCGATGCCGTGGACTCCGTGCGCAAGGCCGTCGACCGGGTCTACGGTCACCGCGTCATGCGGCGCCGCAGCAACGAGGTCACGGCCGAAGCCGCACTGAGGGGCTCTCGTGGCTCGGCCGCGCTGGCCGGCGCCGACTGGAACCTCGAAGAGGTGCGTCGGCGTACCGACTTCAGCGGGGAGGACGAGGCGCGCGTGGTCGGTGCGGCGTTGCGGCTCACCGCGGAAGCGGGGCAACTCCTTTCCATCTGGCGGCAGTCGCCGCTGCGGGTGCTGGCCCGATTGCATCTGGTGGCGGCCGGCGGGGCGACTCCCGACGACGCGGTGGGGCGTCCTCGGCTGGCCGGTGAAACCGTCGACGAGCCGCTGATCGAGGCATCGCTTCCCGGGGCCGAGGAGGTCGCGGGACGACTCGAAGGACTCTCGCGGCTGATCATCGCGGGCGGCAGCGCCCCCGCCCTGGTCACGGCCGCTGTGGTGCACGGCGAGCTGCTGGCACTGCGCCCGTTCGGCTCGCACAACGGTCTGGTGGCGCGGACGGCCGAGCGCATCGTGCTGATCGGCAGCGGGCTGGACCCGAAGTCGATCTGCCCGGCCGAGGTGGGACACGCGGAACAGGGCCGGGCGGCCTATGTCGCGGCGTTCGAGGGCTACACGACCGGAACCCCGGAGGGCATGGCCGCCTGGATCACCCATTGCGGGCGCTCGATCGAGCTGGGTGTGCGCGAGTCGACCGCGGTGTGCGAGGCGCTCCAGCGCGGCGCGGCCTGAGGGGCCGAGGCGCTCCAGCGTGGCGCGACCTGAGAGTGCGAGGTGCTCCAGCGTGGCGCGACCTGTAGGGGCCGAGGTGCTCCAGCGTGGCGCGACCTGAGAGTGCGAGGCGCGAGGCGTCGGAGCGCCGGAGGGAGGCGGCCGCGCGCGGCTTCCGGGCGGTCGAGGGGTGATGTGGGCCCGGGTGGGGCGAAGGGCGATGGCCCGATGCGAGGGTTGCGGCGGTACCGATGTGCGGTACCGCCGCTGGCACGTCCGCCCAGTTACCAAGCGTCCTCGTTAATTGCCCATCAGGTCGGGTACTTTGCCCGTCACCTGGTGCGGCTGGCCCGTATTCGACGGGTCGACGTCGCGTGGGTGCTCGACTTTCGTGCGCGGTCCGTGGGGCCGTCCTGCGTAACAGGTCATCCTCGCGGATGTCCTTGGTCTCGCGGGCCGTTATGTCCTTTGTACTCCAGGACCAGAGGAACGGAAACCCCTGGCCCCGCTTCTTTACTTTTAGGTTCAATCAAGGGTGAATCGGACGAGGCTCGCCCCGGCGGGGCGCCTCACGCCGCCCCGCCCAGCGGTGCCCCGCTCCACCTCACCCGGGCAGGGCGGCGCCGGCGGTGCGTCGACGGCTGGCGTACCAGACCAGCCCCGCGGTGACGGCCGCCGCGCCGACCGCGGCCGCCGCTACGAGGGCGGGGCGGGGCGGCATCGAGAAAGCGGGCAGTCGCTGCTTGAGTCGGACCGGGCGGTTGAAGACGAGAATCGGCCACTCACGAAGGGTCGCTTCGCGGCGCAGCGCACGGTCGGGGTTGACCGCGTGCGGGTGGCCGACCGACTCCAGCATCGGTACGTCGGTCGCCGAGTCGCTGTAGGCGTAGCAGCGCGGGAGGTCGTACCCCTCGGAGACCGCGAGCGCCCTCACGGCCTCGGCCTTGGTGGGGCCATAGGCGTAGTACTCGATCTCTCCCGTGAAGCAGCCGTCGTCGCCGACGACCATGCGTGTGGCGACCACACGGTCGGCGCCGAGCAGTTCGCCGATGGGTTCGACGACTTCGGCGCCCGAGGTCGAGACGATGACCACATCGCGGCCCGCCGTGTGGTGTTCCTCGATGAGGGTGGCGGCCTCGTCGTAGATGATCGGGTCGATCAGGTCGTGGAGGGTCTCGGCGACGATCTCCTTGACCTGCTGGACGTTCCAGCCCTTGCAGAGGGCGGAGAGGTAGGCACGCATCTTCTCCATCTGCTCGTGATCGGCACCCCCTGCCATGAACACGAACTGGGTGTACGCGGTGCGCAGTACGGCGCGGCGGTTGATCAGCCCGCCTTGGTAGAAGGACTTGCTGAAGGTCAGCGTCGAAGACTTCGCAATGACCGTCTTGTCCAGGTCAAAGAAGGCTGCTGTGCGCGGCGAGAAGCAGTTTTCCACAACGCTGAGCATAGGGGCCCACCATTCGGCGTAAACTCCGGCGCGTGGGTTTGCCTGAGAAGGTCCTCGGGTACACCATGGAAGTCACGGATCGTTCGCGACCGTGCTAACCCGGTCCGACTCCTCCCCCCCCGAGTCGGCCGTGGGGACGACCCCCGCTCTCCCCCCCGGCGGGGGTCGTCGCATGTCCGGACGCATTTCAGGGGCGGAAACCACCTGAGCCTCCCATCTGGCCGACATCGGCCTGGTCGTGTGAGCCGGGCGTCGTGCGCCTCGTCTCGTCACAGTGTGTAGCCAAGGGGCTGCACTCCGGAAGTCGCTGGTTTGGGTTACGGAGTTATTCACAACCCCGGGGTTGTCCACAGTTTTCCATCAAGATCCACATGTTTTTCCGCGGTGCTGCACGTTGATTCCACCCGCGAAGTCCGCGGGTGCCGGAATCGCGCATCTCGGAAACGCTCCGAGAACGCCGCGAACCGCACTGAAGGGGCAGTGAGAAGGGGGCGGAGATCGTGGCTGGATCCCTCGCAGGAGAAGAGGCGGCGGTCGCCGACGGGCGGCGCGGAGGCCCGCTGATCGTGACGGAGGACATGGAGCTGCTCGACGACCTGCTGCGGCTGTGCGCGGCGGCCGGAGCCGAGCCGGAGGTTCATCACGGGCCGCCCGGACGTCGTGGCGGCTGGGAGCGGGCTCCGATGGTGCTGGTGGGCGACGACGCCGCCGCGCGGTGCCGGGGCGTCGGCCGCAGGAAGGGGGTGATGCTGGTCGGCCGGGACCAGGACGACCCGGACGTATGGCGGCGGGCGGTGGAGATCGGGGCCGAATATGTGCTGCGACTGCCCGATTCCGAGGGGTGGCTCGTCGATCAGATCGCCAACGCCGCCGAAGGCGTGGGACGGCCCGCGCTCACCGTCGGCGTGATGGGCGGCCGGGGCGGCTCCGGCGCGTCGACGCTGGCCTGCGCCCTCGCCGTGAGTGCGGCGAGGTCCGGTCGGCGGACGATGCTGATCGACGCCGATCCGCTGGGAGGCGGCATCGACGTCCTCCTCGGCGGTGAGCGTGCCGAAGGTATGCGGTGGCCGGATTTCGCGCAATCGAAGGGTCGTCTCGGGGGCGGGGCCCTGGAGGACTCGCTGCCCGCGCTTCACGGGCTGCGGGTGCTGAGCTGGGGTCGCGACGACGAGGTGGTGATCCCGCCGCAGGCCATGCGGGCGGTGCTCGCCGCCGCGCGCCGGCTCGGTGGAGTGGTGGTGGTGGACCTCCCGCGCCGGGTCGACGAGGGAGTCGCCGAGGCCCTGGCGCAACTCGATCTCGGCCTGCTCGTGGTGCCGGGCGAACTGCGCGCGGTGGCAGCGGCCAAACGCGTCGCGTCCACGGCCGGGATGGTGCTGGACGACCTGCGGGTGGTGCCCCGGGGTCCGTATGCGTCAGGACTGGACGGGCACTGGGTCGCCCGGGCCATCGGTCTTCCACTCGTCGGCGAACTCCCGTTGGAGTCAGGCCTGCTGGACTCACAGGACGACGGCACGCCGCCCGGCGGCAGTGCCCGGGGCCCGCTGGCCCGGTTCTGTTCGGCCTTTTGGGAACAGGTGGCGGCGGCCGGCGACACCAGCCCCCTGACCGGACCGCCCGGGGGAGGGACGGCATGACGGACGAACTGCTCGACGCCGTACGCCAGCGGCTGGCACGCAGCGGCGTCGCTCCCACCCCGGCCGGAGTGGCTGCCGCTCTGCGGGCCCAGGGGCGGCTGTTGGGAGATGCCGAGGTCCTCGGAGCAGCAGCGGAGCTGCGCGGCGAACTCGTCGGCACGGGTGTGCTGGAGCCGTTGCTCGCCGATCCGGAAGTGACCGACGTACTGGTGTCCGCACCGGACCGGGTGTGGGTGGACCGGGGCGGTGGGCTCCAACTGACGGGCGTCACCTTCCCGGACGCGGCAGCGGTCCGGAGACTGGCCCAGCGGCTCGCCGCGGTGGCCGGCAGGAGGCTCGACGACGCACGGCCCTGGGTCGACGCGCGACTGCCCGACGGCACACGGATGCACGCCGTGCTGCCCCCGGTGGCCGTCGGTTCGACCTGCCTCTCCCTGCGCGTGGTGCGGCCTCGGGCCTTCTCGCTCGCGGAGTTGGTGGACGCGGGCACGGTTCCGCCGGGAGGCGACCGGATCCTGCGGGCCCTCGTGGAAGCGCGGATCTCCTACGTGATCAGCGGCGGTACGGGGGCCGGCAAGACGACACTCCTCGCCAGTCTGCTGGGCGCGGTCGGCGCGAACGAGCGGATCGTGCTCGCCGAGGACTCGGCCGAACTGCGACCGGATCACCCTCATGTGGTCCGCCTGGAGTCCCGTCCGGCCAATCAGGAGGGTGCGGGCCGCGTGACGTTGCGCGATCTGGTGCGGCAGGCACTGCGCATGCGGCCCGACCGGCTGGTGGTCGGCGAGGTGCGGGGCGCCGAAGTCACCCAGTTGTTGGCGGCCTTGAACACCGGTCACGAAGGAGGATGCGGCACCGTCCACGCGAATGCCGCCGAGCATGTCCCCGCCCGACTGGAGGCGCTGGGCACCGCTGCGGGCCTCGACCGGGTCGCCCTGCACAGCCAGTTGGCGGCGGCGCTCTCGGTGGTCGTACATCTCGTACGGGACCGCGCGGGGCAACGACGGGTCGCCGAGGTGCACGTCCTGGAGCGGGACGCGGCGGGCCTCGTCCTCACGGTTCCGGCCCTGAGTTGGGGCGTCGGTGGCTTTGTTCCGGAGCGGGGCTGGGAGCGGCTGCGGTCGCTGATCGGCGGTGCGCTGTGACGGGGGCGACGGCGGCGTATGCGGCCCACGCGGTGGCTCTCTGCGCGGGTTCGGCGGTGTGGCTCGCGATGGTGCGTGACCCGGGAGCCCGTCGGGCACGGGTGCTGTTCGTGGACGCCCCGCCCGAGCCGCGCCGGTCGTGGGGTCGGTGGCCACGTCTGCGGGGAGCCTGGGGACGGGTGACGGAGGCGGCCCGGGAGTGTCGGGAGTGGTGGTGCGTTCCGGTGGCGGTGCTGCTGGCGGTGCTGGGAGGTTCGGTGCTGCCGCTGGGCGCGGGAGCCGTGGCGGTCCCGTTGGTACGCCGGTGGCTGCGGAGACGGGCCGGGGCGCGGGAGGCGGAGAGGGCCGCGACCGCGGTGGCGGCGTTGTGCGGAGCCGTGGTCGGGGAGCTGCGGGCCGGCCGCGAGCCGGGGCAGGCGCTGCTGGTCGCCCTGCGCGAAGGCCTGGCGGAGGACGGCCTGTTGGCGACGGCCTCTTCCGGCAGCCGGCTGGGGGAGGCGGAGGCCGCGGTGCTGGCGGCGGCGCGGTTCGGCGGCGACGTGCCGAGCGCCCTGCGGCAGGCGGCGGAGGGCCCGGGGCTGGGCGGCCTGTCCGGGATGGCCGCGTGCTGGCGCGTGGCCGTGGACGGCGGGGCCGGCCTGGCGGCCGGGCTGGAGCGCCTGGAGGCCGCGCTGCGGGATGACCGGCGCAGACGGGAGGAGTTGCGCGCCCAGCTGGCAGGGGCGTGGTCGACGGTCGTGGTCCTGGCGTTGCTCCCGTTCGCGGGTCTGGGGCTGGGAGCGGCTCTCGGCGCTGAGCCCTTGCGGGTACTGCTGCACACCCCGGGTGGCCTGGCCTGTCTGGCGGTGGGCGCGTCCCTGGAGGCGGTCGGGCTGTACTGGGCCTGCCGGATCGTGCGCGGAGGGGAGGTGGCGTGAACGCGGTGCGCGGAGAAGTTCTCCACAGCCTGGGGATGTCTGCGGCGGTGCTGGGACTGGTGGTGCAGCTGGCAGCCGTGATCGCCGCCGGATATCGGAAGCGGGCGGTTCGTGGGCGGGGCGCGCTGTTGTTGGGGACGGTCGCGGCTCCACGGCCCGGCAGTCGGGGCCGGCTGGCCGCACGGTTCCGGCCGAGCGGTGGTTCGGGCTTCGCCGAGGCCGCTCGGCAGTGGGCGACTCCGGCCGGGGCCTGGCTGACCGGATGGATTCTGGTCGGCGGTGTGGCGGGCTGCGCGCTCGGTGCGGCCGCGGCGTACGGGACGTGGCGGTGGCAGCGAGTCCGGCCCCGGAGCCGTCCCGGTGGTGGCCATCCGGAGCGTGCCGTGATCGCCGGGCAGCTGCCGCTGGCCGCGGATCTGCTGGCCGCCTGTATCGCGGTGGGGGCCGGCCCCCGGGAGGCGGCCGAGGAGGTGGGCCGGTCCATCGGGGGCCCGGTCGGAGATCGGCTCGCCCGAACCGCCGCCGAGATCCGCCTCGGCGGCGAACCGGCCGAGGCGTGGGGCCGGTTCGGGGAGATACCGGGCGCCGGCCCGCTGGCCCGCTGTCTGCGCCGGGCAGGTGCGACGGGGGCCCCGGCGGCAGAGCCGGCTGCCCGGCTGGCCGAGTCGATGCGCGCCGAGCGAGCCGCTGCGGCGGTGGCGAGGGCGCAACGAGCCGGGGTGCTGATCACCGCGCCGGTCGGCCTCTGCTTCCTCCCCGCCTTCCTGGCGGTCGGGGTGGCGCCGGTGATCATCGGCCTGGCCGGCGACCTGCTGGCGACCGGTGGCCCGGGCCGGTGAGGCTGCGCGCGATCCACGGCCGAGGGCGACCTGTCGGCCATTCACTTTCGCTGTCACTCAAGGGTGTTCCGTTCGGACGCCCGAACACCATCGATGCTCATCGGGAGATGAAATGGAAACGAAGTTCTGGGACCGGGCCGTCGCCGCTCTGCGGGGGAGCCGGCTGTTCACGGGGGCGCCGGCCCGGTCGGCGTGGTCCGCACGGTGGGCGGGACGGCTCGGCCGGTCCGATCAGGGGATGACCACCTCCGAGTACGCGGTGGGAACGATCGCGGCGTGTGCCTTCGCGGCGGTGCTCTACAAGGTGGTGAACAGCGGGCCGGTGATGTCGGCGCTGCAGTCACTGGTCGAGGACGCGCTCGATGCGAAGTTCTGAGATTCGGTCGGGGCCTTTCCCGGGGGCCCGGCCCACGGCATCGTGCCGGTACCTCTTCTGGGGGCGGCACCGGGGCCGGGCCCCCAGCGCCGAGGGTTGCGGCGACCGGGGCGCTGTGACGGCGGAGGCGGCGGTGGTGATCCCGGTGTTGGTGGCGTTCGCGATGGCGCTGCGGTGGGGCCGGGGGCGAGGCCGGGTCGGGGTCCGGAGTGCGGGCAAGGAGGTGGGCGGAGGCGTGGATG
>NZ_JBHXJG010000186.1:0-14781 GCF_042723425.1 Streptomyces sp. NPDC058375
CCGCGCGGGCCTCGGGTGACAGCCGCTCGTCCTGTGCCGCGTCCTCCACCACGTCGAGGACGGCTTCCGCCTGCCATTCGCCGAGGACGGACAGACCGACCCCCTCCGATCGAGCCGCACCGCCTAATGGGTGGGGGCCCGGCCTTCTCGTTCAGGTGTCGGCCGGTGGCCGCTGTCACGGGTCTCAGGCGAGCAGTCGGTTCTGCAGGATCAGCGTCTGCTGGAAGGGGATGCGGGCCGTCTCCCGCTTTCCGGGACGCTCGTGCACGACGAGGGCCAGCGTGTCCCCCGCCAGGGTGTACGCCTGCCGGACGTGTTCGGCCCCGAAGGGCGCCTGCTCGGCGAAGACGAACGACGAGGTGTTCTCGAAGTCGTTCTGCGAGCTCCAGGAGCCGTCGATCTCCATGGTGTCCGTGCGGTCCAGCGGCGTACCGGCCGAGGAGCCCACGTTCAGGTCGCCGAGCATGCCGGTCGCGAACGCCGTCGAGGTGAACCGCACCAGGTAGATCCGGGACACCGTGCCGTCCGGCATGGTCCAGCCGCGGGCCGCGATGTGCCGCGCCGGGGCGTCCTTCAGGAGCTGGGCCACCGACTGCCGGTCCTGCTGCCGGTACGCGTCCAGGAACGTCCGGGTGGAGATCCAGCCGCCGGGCAGCTTCTTGTCCGGCACCGCTCCGGCAGGGGCCGGCAGCAGCAGGTCGCGCAGGTCGGCGTGGTGGATCTCGGCCGGGTTGCCGGCCCCGAACGGCCGGGGCGAACCGGCCGGGAGCGCGGGCAGGGACAGCTCCGGATAGTAGGTCCGCGACGCCGGACAGGCTGAACGGCTCGGTGCCGTTCGCGTCGACGGTGACCGAGACCTCTCCCTCGTGCGCGATGCAGGTGATGCCGTGGAGGGTGCCCTTGTCGCCCTTGGGCTGCCGGTAGCAGGTGGCCTTCTTGCGGCCGTCGATCGACGGCCCCTTGCGGAAGACGTCGAAGGAGTCCAGCAGCTCCTTGCGGTTCACGTAGGAGGAGCGGACCGCCCGCTTGTCCCGCATCTTCATGATCTGGACGTTCACGACGAGGTCGTCGGCGTCCGAGGTGGGTTCCCCCAAGAGACCTGAAGCGCGGGTTCCCTTACCTGCGCGCACAAGTGACCACCAGGCCGGCAAGGAGGTTGCGTCCCGGACGATTACAGTTCGGCCTATGCCGAAGAAGCTTGTGATCAAGGTGACCGCCGGGCCCGAGGCCGCCGAGCGCTGTTCGCAGGCCTTCACCGTGGCGGCCGTGGGCGTCGCCAGCGGAGTGGAGGTCTCGCTCTGGCTGACCGGGGAGTCCTCGTGGTTCGCGCTGCCGGGCCGGGCCGCCGAGTTCGAACTGCCGCACGCGGCCCCGCTGCCCGACCTGCTGGACTCGATCCTGGCGGGCGGCCGGATCACCCTGTGCACCCAGTGCGCGGCCCGGCGCGACATCACGGAGAAGGACGTGCTGGAGGGCGTACGCATCGCGGGTGCGCAGGTGTTCGTGCAGGAGGCCCTGGCGGACGATACGCAGGCGCTCGTCTACTGACCCCTGCCCTGGAGCGGCCTCAGTGGCGCTTCTTGCCGTCCAGCTCGTCCCACCACTCGTCGGACTTCGGGTCGCCGGAGGGGTCGTCCCACCAACGGTCCTCCGGGCCCCGGCGGTTGGCGACCATCGCGGCGACCGGCGGGATCACCATGGCGACCACGCACATGCCGATGGCGACGGGCATGGACCACAGGCGCACCACGGCCCAGGCGGACACGAAGAGCACGATGCATCCGCCCATCATCAGGAAGTAGTTCCTCCTGCGTCGGGCGTACATGCTTCCAGCGTAGGACGCCCGGCTCCGGACGGCACGAAGGGCCGCACCCCGCATCAGGTGGCGTCCAACCCCCTGGGGTGCGGCCCTTCGGCCGTCCTGTGTGCCGTACGGAACGTGCCGTACGGATACGGCGTGCCGCGGATCCCGTGAAGGATCAGACGGCGATGGCGACCTCGGAGAGTCCGCCGGTCTGGGCGACGACCGTGCGGTCGGCGCTGCCGCCCGGAACCAGGGCGCGGAGCGTCCAGGTGCCCTCGGCGGCGTAGAACCGGAACTGTCCGGTCGCCGAGGTCGGGACCTCGGCGGTGAACTCACCGGTCGAGTCCAGGAGGCGCACGTAGCCGGTGACGGGCTCGCCGTCGCGGGTCACGCTGCCCTGGATGGTGGTCTCACCGGGCTTGATCGTCGAAGCGTCGGGGCCACCGGCCTGTGCTCCACACATGGTTCTGTCCTTCAGGTCGAAGCGGTGCTGGTCGGTGGGGTTACTTGTTGGCGCCGAGCTCGATCGGCACGCCGACGAGGGAGCCGTACTCGGTCCAGGAACCGTCGTAGTTCTTGACGTTCTCCTGGCCGAGCAGCTCGTGGAGCACGAACCAGGTGAGCGCGGAGCGCTCACCGATGCGGCAGTAGGCGATGGTGTCCTTCGCCAGGTCGACCTGCTCGGCCTCGTACAGGGCCTTCAGCTCGTCGTCCGACTTGAAGGTGCCGTCGTCGTTGGCGTTCTTCGACCACGGGATGTTGCGGGCGCTCGGCACGTGGCCGGGACGCTGCGACTGCTCCTGCGGAAGGTGGGCCGGGGCGAGCAGCTTGCCGCTGAACTCGTCGGGCGAGCGCACGTCGACCAGGTTCTGGCTGCCGATGGCCTTGACGACGTCGTCGCGGTAGGCGCGGATCGACTCGTCCTGCGGCTTGGCCGTGTACTGGGTGGCCGGGCGGGTGGGGACGACGTCGGTCAGGTCGCGGGAGTCGAGCTCCCACTTCTTGCGGCCTCCGTCGAGGAGCTTCACGTTCTCGTGGCCGTACAGCTTGAAGTACCAGTAGGCGTACGACGCGAACCAGTTGTTGTTGCCGCCGTAGAGGACGACCAGCGTGTCGTTGCCGATGCCCTTCTCGCTGAGCAGCTTCTCGAAGCCGGCCTGGTCGACGAAGTCCCGGCGGACCGGGTCCTGGAGGTCCTTGGTCCAGTCGATCCGGATCGCGTTCTTGATGTGGTTCTTCTCGTACGCCGAGGTGTCCTCGTCCACCTCGACGATCGCGACCTGCGGGTCGTCGATGTGGGCCTCGACCCAGTCGGCGTCTACCAGGACGTCGCTGCGGCTCATGTTGTTCTCCTCCGGGGCAGTCTGCGGCGGGGTGGTGCGAGATGCGGAGTTCGCGGGGTGCGGGTGTACGCGCGGAGGCACGGAACGCGGCGCGTACGGGGCACGGGGTCGGCCCTGGTGACGGTCGAGGGGCGACGGTCGGGGGGGCCGGGGGAAACGGGGCGGCTGCGGCGGTGCGAGCGCCCCGCTCAGAAGGTGCGACAGAGCATGGCGGCGACGCGGCACAGGTCTACTGCCCGCCGCTTCGTGAGGTCCGCCTGTCGCTTCATGGGTCCGATCGTAGGGAGGTACGGACGGAGATGTCACCGTCGTGTCGAATGATGAGACACGATCATCCGCAATGTGGGATACGGAACGGGTTGCGGGCAGTGGATCCGCCGCCCGGCTCCCCCGAGCCTTCCCCGCATCTGCGGACCGGACGCAGGCGTCTCACTATCCGGATCCGGGCCGATCCCGTGCCGGATCCGGACCGATTCCGCGCGGGATCCACTGCGCCTTCGCGCGGGATCCGCGCCCATGGTCTTCGCGTCGGACCCGGCCGCTCGGTCAGCCCGTCAGGGAGACGTCCGAGCCGGTCACCGAGATCTCCAGGCCCTTCTCGGTCACCTCGACCTGCTGGAGCTCCAGGCCCTTCGGCAGCCCGTCGATGTCGCCCTCGAAGTCGGTCTTCTCGCGGACCAGCTCCTCGACGCCGGGAATCCCCTCGCCCGGCACCTCGTCCGCGCGCACCTTGATCGTGTGGCCGTCGACGCGGGTCACGGTGGACAGCACGCTGCGCGTGATCGGCCGGCCGAGGATCTCCACCGTGCCGGTGACCTTCGCCTTGCCCTTGCCGCCGTACTCCACGACGACGCCGTCGCTGGCCGCCGCCGTCAGGTCCTCGTAACTGACGAGCGCGGTGCCGGTGGCGCGGGCGGCGGTGGCGCTGCGGTACCCGGAGCCGAGCTTCACGTCGTGGAGCCGGGCCCGGACCTCGCTGACCCGGATCGTGCGGCCCGCCGCACTGGTCTTCATGCCGGTGAGGTTGACGTCGACCCGGTCGAGCTGCGATCCGGCGAGCTGGGTGAGGAAGGGGAACCCCTTGATCGAGATCTCCGTCGTGGCGGGGCCGTCCCCGCTGATCGTGACCCGGTCCTCCGCCTCGGACTCCGCGAACCAGACGGCCGCGCGGTCGACGGCGAGGAAGAGGCCGCCGAGCACCACCACCAGGACCAGCAGTATTCGCAGTGCGCGCATCTGTGTCGTTCCCCCACCCTGAGCCGATCGGTCCCCCTGGCGACCGTGAGCCTACTGCGGCAGGAGTGGACGCCCTGGGTGATCGACGAGCGACGGCCCCCCGGTGGTTCCCGAGGGGCCGTCAGCATCGGTACGAAGCGGCGGTACGAAGCAGGGGTCAGAGGTACGAAGCCGTGGTCAGAGGACGGCGCGGCCGACCAGATAGACGACCGGGGCCGCCACGGTCAGCGGCAGCGCCACCCCGGCGGTCATGTGCACGAACCGGGACGGGTAGTCGTAGCTCGCCACCCGCAGCCCGATGAGCGCGGCGCCGCCCGCCGCGAAGCCGAGCAGCGCGCCCTTCACGCCGAAGTCCGTCAGCGCGCCCGCCGCGACGCCCGCGCCGACACCCGCGAGCAGGGCCGCCGGGAGGGAGACCGCGCCGGGCAGGGGCAGGGCACGGACGAGCGTGGCCGCCGCGACGGCCACCCCGCCGACGACCACCGCGTCCGGGACCGCCGCGAGGTGTCCGCCCGCGAGCACCGCGAGGGACGCCGAGACGACGGTGGCCATCAGGCCGTACATCCGCTCGTCGGCCCCCGCGTGGCTGCGGAGCTGGAGGACCACGGTGAGCAGCACCCAGACGCCCAGGGTGCCCAGCAGGGCGGCGGGGCCGTGCTCCCGGCCCGCGGCGAGCAGGACGATGTCGGCGACCAGGCCCCCGGCGAAGGCGAGCGCGATGCCCTGGCGGGCGGGCCACATGCCGTTGAGCCGGAACCAGCCGGCGGCCGTCACCGCCTGGAGGAGCACCACCGGGACGAGCAGGGCGTACGTCCCGATCGCCGCGCCTCCCGCGAGGAGCAGGCCGAGCGCGGCGGTGAGCGCCGCGGGCTGCATTCCCGGCGCGATGATCGGCGAGCGCCCCTCGGCGCGGGCCCGCTGGGCGTCGGTGATCCGGGCGTTGCCCAGCGTCGTGGGCGCGCTGTACCCCGTGTCACCGGGCCCGGACGGCGCGGCCGCGCTCGCGGGCTCGGTCACGGGAGCGGTCGCGGGTGTCGGCTGTACGGGCTGTGCGACCGGTGCGACGGGTACGGGCTGCCCGGCGGGCGGTACGGGCGCGGCCGGGACCTCGGGCGGCAGCGGGAAGGAGCCCGCGGCCCCCTGAGGCGGCAGATACGCGGTATCGGCCGCCGACGAGGCCGGGTACGACGGCTGCTGCCCCTGGTACTGCGGGTACTGCTGCGGCTGCTGCGGCTGGTACTGCTCCTGGTAGTGCTGCTGGTACGGAGGGTGCGGCTGAGGCGTCCCGTAGGAACCGGGCTGCTGCTGTCCGTACGGATCCGGCTGCGGCTGCACCTGGCCGTGCTGCCCGTGCCCGTGCTGCACCTGGCCGTGCTGCCCGTGCCCCTGCTGCACCTGGCCGGGCTGGCCGTGGCCGGGCTGCCCGTGCCCCTGCGCCCCGTGTGCGTCCCCGTCCGGGCCGATCGTCGGTTGGTACTGCGTGTCCCAGGTCGGCGCCTGCCACGTCTGCGTCGCACCCTGGTCGAAGGCGGCCGGCTCCTGGGACGCGGCGGGCGCGGCGGGCTGCCCGGCCGTCCCGTCGGGCCACTGCGGGGAGGGCTGCGGCCGGTGCTCGGGGTCGTACGGGTACGGGTACTGCTGATCGCTGCGGTCGTACGGGTACGGGTACGGGTACTGCTGATCGCTGCTGCTCATGGCCTGCGGTTCACCCTCCTGCGAACGGCGGGAGCACCTCGACCGTGCCGCCCTCGGCAAGGCGTACGGTCTCATGCCCACGGGTACCGACGGGGTCGCCGTCGATGAGGAACGAGCACCGCTGGAGCACCCGGCTCAGCTCGCCGGGGTGCCTCTCGCGCACCGCGTCGAGCGCCTCGGCGAGGGTCGCCGCCGCGTACGGCTCCTCCGCGGTGCCCGCGGCTGCCTTGGCCGCAGCCCAGTAGCGGATCGTCCCCGCTGCCATGGCGCCACTCCTTAGGTTCGGTGGGTCCGGTCGACCCACGCCTCGTGCGTCAGCTCTCCATGATGGGTCACGCGGGCGGCGTGCCCGTCGCCCAGTCGGCGATGCGGGCCAGGAGGGCGTCGTCCGCCGCGTTCTCCGCGTGGCCCATCCCCCGCTCCAGCCACAGCTCCGCGCCGCCGGGACCGGCCGCCTCCGCCAGCATCCTCGGGTGGTCCACCGGGAAGTACGGGTCGCGGTCGCCGTGCACGAGCAGCAGCGGGGCCGGGGCGATGAGCGGGACCGCCGCGACCGGGGAGAGCGGGACGGGATCCCAGTCCTCGGTGGCGATGCGGGTACGGAATCCGTAGCGGCCGACGAGGCGGCCCGAGGGGCGGGTGACCACCCAGTGCAGCCGGCGCATCGGGGCCGTGCCCCGGTAATACCACCGGGCGGGCGCACTGACGGAGACGACCGCGTCCGAGTGCGCCCCCGTGCGCCGTATGCGCCCCTCACGCCCCGCGTACCCCTCGCGCTCCGGCACGCGAATGGCCGTACCCCCGGCCACGGATTCCGCGCCCCCGGCCACGGTCTCCGCCGCATACGTCACGGTCTCCGCCGTATACAGAGCGCCGTGCCGGAGCACCACCGAGCCACCCATCGAGAACCCGACCGTCACCACCCGGGTGTGCCCGAGCTCCCGCGCCCAGGCCACCGCGGCCGCCAGGTCCAGCACCTCGCGGTCGCCCACCGTGGAGCGCCCGCCGGACCTCCCGTGGCCCCGGAACGAGAACGTGATCACGGCCGCACGCTGGGCGAACACCCGCGCGGCACGGCGTACGGCGGGGCGGTCGGCGGAACCGGTGAACCCGTGCGCGACGACGATCACGGGGATGGCGGCCGCCGGTTCCGTACGGGCTCCGGCGACCGCCGCGGAACCCGCCGTACACGGTTCGTACACCGCCTCGACCGGCACGCTGTCATCCGTCAGCAATGTGGCGAATCGTGGGGGTGGCGTGAGCAAGGGAACAGAAGAACCCCGGAATCGACCCTCGGACACGGAACTCATGTGGGCTATTCTGCTGCGAAGAGGATCCGGGCAATGCAGCCCCCGGGTCCTTTTGTGCTTTACCGGCGTTGTTACGACGACGTTTCCACAAGCTCATCGGTCCCAGGGCGCGGGACCGCACCGTAAAAACCGCATGACGCGGGACGCATGACGCAGGACCGCATGACGTACGAAGCAGTGCCGCATACTCCCCCGGGTCCGACCCGGGAGTGCCCCTCTCGCAGGGAACGAGGAGGACCGACGTAATGGGCGAGCGAACCGTGCAACACGATCGACCGAACCAGGCAGGTGGGCGGCGATGAGTTCACTGCTGCTTCTGACGAACGCACTCCAGCCGTCGACGGAGGTGCTCCCCGCACTCGGTCTTCTGCTCCACAGCGTGCGGGTGGCCCCCGCCGAGGGCCCGGCCCTGGTGGACACCCCGGGCGCCGACGTGATCCTCGTCGACGGGCGGCGCGACCTTCCGCAGGTCCGCTCGCTCTGTCAGCTGCTGCGGTCCACGGGGCCCGGCTGTCCGCTGATCCTCGTCGTCACCGAGGGCGGTCTCGCGGCCGTCACCGCCGACTGGGGCGTCGACGACGTCCTGCTGGACACGGCGGGCCCGGCGGAGGTCGAGGCGCGGCTGCGCCTGGCCATGGGCCGCCAGCAGATCACCTCCGACGACTCCCCGATGGAGATCCGCAACGGTGATCTCTCCGTCGACGAGGCGACGTACAGCGCGAAACTCAAGGGCCGGGTCCTGGACCTGACCTTCAAGGAATTCGAACTGCTGAAATACCTCGCCCAGCACCCGGGCCGGGTGTTCACCCGCGCCCAGCTCCTCCAGGAGGTCTGGGGGTACGACTACTTCGGCGGTACGCGGACGGTCGACGTCCACGTACGACGGCTGCGCGCCAAGCTCGGCCCGGAGCACGAGTCGCTGATCGGGACCGTCCGCAACGTCGGCTACCGCTTCGTCACCCCGGAGAAGCCGGAGAAGTCCGAGCGCGCGGCGGAGGAGGCGAAGGAGCGGGCGGCCGCCCGGCAGAAGGCGGCCGACTCCGACGCCCGGCCCGACGCCCGGCCCGACGCCCGGCCCGTCGCCCGATCGGAGCAGTCCTCTTCGGCCACGGCGGCGGAAGAGGCGCCGGTGGAGGCTGCCAAGAGGTAGGTCCATCCGCGTAGACTGCCGCGCGTGGCCAAGGTGACGCGGGACGATGTGGCGAGACTGGCGGGGACGTCGACCGCGGTCGTCAGTTACGTCATCAACAACGGACCCCGGCCGGTCGCCCCGGCCACGCGCGAGCGGGTGCTCGCCGCGATCAAGCAGTTGGGCTACCGGCCCGACCGGGTCGCCCAGGCCATGGCCTCGCGCCGCACGGACCTCATAGGCATGATCGTGCCGGACGCCCGGCAGCCGTTCTTCGCGGAGATGGCGCACGCGGTCGAACAGGCTGCCGCCGAGCGCGGGAAAATGGTGCTCGTCGGCAACTCCGACTACCGCGACGAGCGCGAGGTCCACTATCTGCGGGCCTTCCTCGGCATGCGGGTCTCCGGCCTGATCCTGGTCAGCCAGGGCCCCAGCGAGCGCGCCGCCGCCGAGATCGAGGCCTGGGACGCCCGGGTAGTCCTGCTGCACGAGCGCCCCGAGGCGATCGACGACGTCGCCGTGGTCACCGACGACGTGGGCGGCGCCCAGCTCGCCACCCGGCACCTGCTGGAGCACGGCCATCCGTACGTGGCCTGCCTCGGCGGTACGGAGGAGACCCCTTCGGTCGGCGACCCGGTCGCCGACCACGTCGAGGGCTGGCGGCGGGCGATGCACGAGTCGGGCCGCTCCACGGAGGGCCGGCTGTTCCAGGCCCCGTACAACCGTTACGACGCCTATCAGGTGGCACTCGGGCTGCTGGCCGGCCCGGACCGGCCGCCGGCGATCTTCTGCGCCACGGACGACCAGGCCTTCGGCGTGCTGCGGGCCGCCCGTGAGCTGCGCATCGACGTGCCGGGCGAGCTGGCGGTGGCGGGCTTCGACGACGTGAAGGAGGCGGGTCTCACCGATCCGCCGCTGACCACGGTCTACTCCGACCGCCCGGCGATGGCGCGGGCGGCCGTGGACCTGGTGCTGGACGACGCGCTGCGGGTCTCGGGATCGCGGCGGGAGCGGCTGAAGCAGTTCCCCTCCGCGCTGGTGGTCCGGCGCTCGTGCGGCTGCGGGGAGCCGCCGACGCCGGCGCGGTGACCGTCAGCTCGGGCGTGGCCTTTACAGCGGGCATACGCGGTTCTTCCGGGCTTCTCAGGACGTACTCAGGCCCTTCTCATCTTCGCCGCCGAGCCTGGTGCACATGACGGAGAACCTTCGCCCGAGCGGCGCGCACTCGACGGACCAGGACCCGGCCTCGTACCCGTACGCCTCCCCGTACACGTACGACGGCACGGCGTACAACGGCACGGCGCAGGACGGCACGGCGTACGACGGCGCTGCGGCCGGTGGGTACCCGCCGCCGCCCCCGTACGCTCCCACCACCACCGGCAGGCGCAGGGCGAAGCGGCCGGTCGCCCTGCTGGCGGCGGTGGCGATCGCGGCGGGCGTGATCGGCGGCGGCACCGCCACCCTCGTCGGCCAGCTGAACGGCCAGAACTCCGCCGCCACCGGTTCGGGCGGCGCGGTCAACGGCACCACCGTCTCGCAGAGCAGCAAGGGCACCGTGGCGGGCGTCGCGGAGGCCGTCTCGCCGGCCATCGTGGAGATCGGCGCGGCGTCGTCGGCGGGCAAGTCCACCGGCTCGGGGGTGGTGATCACCGAGGACGGTGAGATCGTCACCAACAACCACGTCATCTCCGGCGCGCAGCAGATCCAGGTCACCCTCTCGACCGGCAAGACCTACACCGCCGACGTGGTGGGCACCGACCCCGGCAAGGACCTGGCGCTCATCAAGCTCCGGGGCGCGAGCGGGCTCAAGACGGCGACGCTCGGCGACTCCTCCAAGGTCAAGGTCGGCGAGCAGGTCGTGGCGATCGGCTCGCCGGAGGGTCTGACCGGCACGGTCACCAGCGGCATCGTCTCCGCGCTGGACCGGGACGTCACGGTCGCCAAGGACGACTCCGGCAGCGGCTCCGGCCAGGGGCAGGGCCAGGGCGGGCAGGGCGGCGGTCAGCAGTGGCCGTTCGAGTTCGGCGGGCAGCAGTTCAACGGCGACACGGGCGAGGAGACGACCACGTACAAGGCGCTCCAGACCGACGCGTCACTCAACCCCGGCAACTCCGGCGGTGCGCTGATCAACATGGACGGCGAGATCATCGGCATCAACTCCGCGATGTACGCGCCGAGTTCGGCGCAGGCGGGGAGCGGTTCCTCGGCGGGCAGCGTGGGCCTCGGCTTCGCCATCCCGGTGAACACCCTCAAGGCCGACCTGGACACCCTGCGCGCGGGCGACGGTTCCTGATCCCGCGCGGCGTCCCGGCCGTGCAAGGCTGAGAGCACCCCGCGGACCGGGGAGGGACCAGGTCGACACGAGAAGAGGACGACACAGCGATGAGCCCCGCCGAAGACGATCCCCAGCGTATCCTGATCGTCGACGACGAACCGGCCGTGCGCGAGGCGCTGCAACGCAGCCTCGCCTTCGAGGGGTACGGGACGCAGGTCGCGGTCGACGGGTACGACGCCCTGGCGATGGCCGAGGCGTACGCCCCCGACCTCATCGTCCTGGACATCCAGATGCCCCGGATGGACGGCCTCACCGCCGCCCGCCGCATCCGGGCCACCGGCTCGACGACGCCCATCCTGATGCTCACCGCCCGCGACACCGTCGGGGACCGGGTGACCGGCCTGGACGCGGGGGCGGACGACTACCTGGTCAAGCCGTTCGAGCTGGACGAACTGTTCGCCCGCATCCGGGCCCTGCTGCGCCGCAGTTCGTACGCGTCGGCAGCGGCGGCGGGCGCGGAGGCTCCCGACGACGACGTGCTCGCCTTCGCCGACCTGCGGATGGACCTGGCCACCCGGGAGGTCACCCGGGGCGAGCGGCGGGTGGAGCTGACCCGTACCGAGTTCACGCTGCTGGAGATGTTCCTGTCGCACCCGCGCCAGGTGCTGACCCGGGAGCAGATCCTCAAGGCCGTCTGGGGATTCGACTTCGAGCCGAGCTCCAACTCCCTGGACGTGTACGTGATGTACCTGCGCCGCAAGACGGAGGCGGGCGGCGAGCCGCGCCTGGTCCACACCGTGCGCGGGGTGGGGTACGCGCTGCGTACGGGCGGGAGCGGCGAGGCGTGAGCACGGCACAACCCCCCGGGGGCAGCACGGCGCAACCTCCCAGGACCGATGGGGGCGAGGGCCGGGGCGAGGCCCGCCCCGCCCGGAAGAAGGGCCTGGTGCGCCGCTTCCGGGCGCTGCCGCTGCGCTCCCGGCTGGCGCTGCTGGTGGCCACGGCGGTCGCGGTGGCGGTCGCGGCGGTGGCGGTGGCGTGCTGGTTCGTGACCCGGGCCCAGCTGGAGGACCAGCTCGACGACTCGCTGCGCGACGCGAAGATGGACAACGCGCCGATGCGGGATCTGCTGAGCTCGTGCCTGAGCGGCGGGCAGTTGCCCGCGCAGGAGTTCCCCGGCCAGTACACCGTGCAGATCGTCGCGGCGAACGGCGACTACTGCACGGCCCCGAACACGACGCCCGTCCCCGCCCGGCCCAGCGACATCGCGGTGGCCGCGGGGCGGGAGGCCGACGCCCTGCACACGACGGAGAACGACGCCGGGCAGGACATGCGGGTCTACACCCGCAAGCTGCCCCCGGTGGTCAGCTCCGGCCAAGCCAACAACGAGCTGGCCGTATCGGTGGCCCGCCCGCTCAGCGAGATCGACGCGCCGCTGTCCACGCTCGCCTGGGTGCTGGCCCTGGTCGGCGGCATCGGCGCCGTCGGCGCGGGCGCGGCCGGGCTGTGGGTGGCGCGGGCGGGGCTGCGCCCGGTGGACGAACTCACCGAGGCGGTCGAGCACGTGGCGCGCACGGAGGACCTGACCGTGCGCATCCCGGTCGACGGCGAGGACGAGATCGCCCGCCTCTCGCACTCCTTCAACTCGATGGCCGCCCAGCTGGCCTCCTCCCGCGACCGCCAGTCCCAGCTGATCGCGGACGCGGGCCATGAGCTGCGCACCCCGCTGACCTCGCTGCGGACGAACGTGGAGCTGCTGGCCCGCAGCGACGATACGGGCCGGGTGATCCCGCCGGAGGACCGCAAGGCGCTGATGGCCTCGGTGAAGGCCCAGATGACGGAGCTGGCCGCGCTGATCGGCGACCTCCAGGAGCTGGCCCGCCCGGACGCGGCCGAGCCGGGCCCGCTCCAGGTGGTGGCCCTGCACGAGATCACCCGCACCGCCCTGCGCCGCGCCCGCCTGCGCGGCCCGGAGCTGACGATCACGGAGGACCTGGCCCCCTGGTACGTACGGGCGGAGCCGGCGGCCCTGGAACGGGCGATCGTCAACGTCCTGGACAACGCGGTGAAGTTCAGCCCGCCGGGCTCCACGATCGACGTGCGGCTGCACCGGGGCGAGCTGACGGTGCGGGACCGGGGCCCCGGCATCCCCGCCGAGGAACTCCCCCACGTCTTCGAACGCTTCTGGCGCTCCCCCTCCGCCCGCCAGCTTCCCGGCTCGGGCCTGGGCCTGTCCATCGTGGCCCGTACGGTGCACCAGGCGGGCGGCGAGATCACCCTCCGCCCGTCCCCGGACACCGGCCCCGGCACGGTCGCCACGATCACCCTGCCGGGAGCCCCGACACCGCCGCCGGGGATGTGAGGCCCGCGGAGCCGGCCGGGGCCCCCGGCTCCCCGCGCGCGTGCCGGTGCCCTTGCGGTCGGCGGACTCTGCCCCCAGGGCCCTCGCTGCCCCGGGGGTGGTCCCTGTATCCAGGAAGGTACGCCGCTGATCAAGGGAAAGGGTCTCCGTGCGGACACAGGGCACCAACAGGACAGGCCGCTCCGGCAGCAAGCAGGACCAGGCCGACGCCGCGCGGGAGGCACGGGCCGGAGAGCGGGACGCGGCGGCCGCGGCGCCGCAAGGGCTTCTCGCGCTCCAGGCCACCGTGGGCAACGCGGTTGCCGTCCAGATGCTGCGCCGGGCCGGGCTCCAGGCCCGGGAGGGGCATCGGCACGACGCGGGCTGCGGCCACGAGGGGGTTCAGCAGCCCACCGTGCAGCGCTCCGCCGTCCACGACGTGCTGCGTACCTCCGGCCGTCCCCTGGAGGACACCGTCCGCAGTGACATGGAGTCGCGTCTCGGCGCGGACTTCTCGGACGTACGCGTCCACGACGACAGCGCCGCGAAGGCGTCCGCGGCCGAGGTCGGCGCCCGCGCCTACACCTCCGGCAACCATGTCGTCATCGGCGACGGCGGCGGGGACCGGCACACCCTCGCCCATGAGCTGACCCACGTCATCCAGCAGCGCCGGGGCCAGGTCGCGGGCACCGACAACGGCGGCGGGCTGAAGGTCTCCGACCCCTCCGACCGGTTCGAGCGGGCCGCCGAGGCCAACGCGCGCCGGGTGATGGCCGCCCCGGCCCGTACGGACGTGCAACGGGCGCCGGACCCTTCCGGCAGCCCCGGCCCGGCGACGGCGGCGGTGCAGCGGGTGGTCGATCCGCAGGACATGCTCGGGGCAAGTCACTGGAAGGGCGAGATGGAAGCGGCGGGCCACCCGCTGCTCCCGCCGAAACAGAAGGGCAAGAAGAAGAAGGCGAAGGCGCCCGTTCGGAAGCTGGAGGACATCCTGGCCTCGGTGGGCCCCGGGCTCCTGGCGGAGCTGAAGGCACTCGCCGAGAAGGGCGAGACCGGCCGCCTGAAGCTCTACCGCACGATGATGGCGGAAGAAGCGAACGCCATCATGGAGTGGAAGGGCCTGGCAGCGCTCACCGAGGAGTGGATCACCTCCCAGGAGGACACCGCCGGGATCTCCAAACGCTTCCGGGGGGCCGTGGCGAAGGGCGAGGCCGGCATCATGCCGATCAGCAACCACCTGGGCGACGCGGGCCAGGCCGCCGAGTACTTCACCAACGAGGACACCCAGGTGACGGTGGAGTTCACGCTCAAGCCCGGGGCCCACGAACTCCTCTTCTCGCCGGACTACATGGCCATCTCCGGGGACAAGGGAACCCCGTACCACATCAGGAAGACCCGGGAGAGCGCCGACGACCCGTTCCCGGAGGCAGCCGCCGGCGAGGGCGCGCTCGCCGGGTACGTCGGCCTGAAGCCCGAGGAGAAGGAGCCGTTCAGCCTCTCCATCGGCAAGACCGACATCACGCGACTCCTCTTCCAACTGTTCGTCGAGGACATGCGCGCGGTGCGGGGCGAGAAGAACCTGACGTCCGGCACCGCCTGACGTCCCGCCCGGTGCGGCCGAGGGGGCGGGCGCGCCGGGGCTCCGGCC